>CANPXI010000084.1 GCA_947585885.1 uncultured Bacilli bacterium | reverse complement strand
TATTAATTCGTATTCTCTTGTTCCAAAACCTAAGTTATTTGATGCTTCTATAGTATGTATTCCATGACGACTATTTATTCTTTCTAATAAATGGTCTTTTCCTGGGTCATTACTATTTATTACTAAATCTATACAAGCTTGGTCAATAGCAATTGGATCTAAACTTGAAAGTATTCCTATATCTTTCATACAAGGATCTTCTGCAACATTACAGCAGTCACAATCTACTGACATGTTACACATTACATTTATGTAAGCAATTTGTCCTTTAAAATTGTTTACTACTGAAGATGCAGCATCTGCCATTGACTCTAAGAATTTATCTTGGTCTTGATTAAACATATCTTCATATGTTCCATTGTTTCCACAACAGTGAATATATCTTTTTCCTTTAGAAGATGCAAGTCCGATTGAAAGTTGTTTTAATGCTCCACCGTATCCTCCCATTGGATGACCTTTAAAGTGACTTAGTACTAACATTGAGTCATAGTTTTCTATGTTTTTTCCTACATAGTTTTTCTTTAATACTTTACCATTTGGTATTTCATATTCTATATCGCCATCTGCATCTAATATATCTACATTATAGTATTTTGTCCATTCGTGCTCTTCTAATAATTCTTTATGTTTTTCTGTTGTATCTCTAGCACCATCATATGCAGTGTTACATTCTACTACTGTACCATTAACGTGCTCTATCATAGGTTTCATAAATAATGGTCTTAAATAGTTTTGGTTACCTCTTTCTCCTGAATGAACTTTAACTGCTACTTTACCAGTTAAATTTACTCCAAGAGCATCATATAGTTTTACTACGTTTTCTGGTGTTATTTCTCTTATAAAGTATACTTTTGCTTTTTCCATTTTCATCTTTCCTTTCTTTATTAATTATATCAAATAGAATTAGAATTTAATATTATTTTTTATATAATATATTTTTAATTTTTATTGTTACTTTGTTCAAGACAAAAATCTAATGTTAAAATTTTATATTTTTCAATTAAAGTATTTTTTGTTGTCACATGTTTATTTCCTTATAACAATTCATTTGCACATAAAAGTAGCAAAAAGCAGCAAAAAAGCGGAAAAAAGTAGCAAAAAAGCGGAAAAAAAGCGGAAAAAAGTAGCAAAAAGCTGATAATTAAAAAATAAATACAGGGTTTGTATTTATTTTTTTGTTGATTTTGGTTTTGTTGTTTTGGTTGTTTTAGTTTTTGTTTTAGAATCTTTTAATAAGTCTCTTATTTCTTCTAGTAAGATAATATCATCTGGTTTTTTTGGTGTTTCTTCTTTAGGTTCTGGTTTTTTTCTTTTTAGTTTATTAATTGCTTTTATAAATATGAATATACAAAAAGCTACTATTAGGAAATCGACTATGTTTTGTATAAATGTTCCATAGTTTATTTTAGCATTTCCTACAGTTAATGTTAGGTTTGTAAAATCATGACCACCTATTATTATTCCTACTAAAGGCATTATTATATCGTTTACTAAACTTGTTACTATTTTTCCAAATGCTGAACCGATTATAACACCTACAGCCATATCAAGTACATTACCTTTAGATATAAATTCTTTAAATTCACTTATAAACTTCTTCATTCTACACTCCTTGTTTTTATTATAAATAATGTTTATATGTTTTGTCTAGATATTTATAAATAAATATTTGTGATTAAAATGTTCTATGTATTTAATTAAATCATTATATTTTATTTTAATTGTTTTTGTGTTAATAAGAGGGTGGCATAGTAGTTCTTTGTCTATAAGTGTTTTATCTATTAGTATAGTTACTTTATTATCTTTATCATTTATTATTCCTAGTGGTGTTACACATTCATCTAAATTAAGTATTTCTTTTAGTTCTTCTTTGGATACAAAAGATAAGTGAGAACTATTTATTTGTTTTTCTATTTCTTTTAAATTCGCTTTTTGTCCATCAGTCATTAATACTAAATAGTAACTGTCTTTATTTTTTAGAAATAAATTTTTTGCTCCTACTCCTCCCATTTTTATTCTTACTTTTTCTGCTTCATCAAAGCTTTGAAATGGTTTGTGTTCAACTTCTTCATAATTTATATTTAATTCTTTTAATATTTCATATATCATTTTTATTTCTCCTATCAATTTTTAAAATTCTTTTTTATGTTTTCTATGTTTTTTAGTATTTCTTTTACATTTTTTTCATTACCATTATCTGACGGCGAGTAATATTTCTGGCCTTTTAATTTTTCTGGCATGCATTCCATATCTGTTATATGGTTTTCAAAGTTATGTGCATATTTGTATCCTTTTCCATAACCAATACTCGAATCTAATTTTGTTACTGCATTTCTTAAGTGAAGTGGTACTTTTTCTCCACTTGTTTTTATTGCATCTTCTTTTGCTAGGTTATAAGCTACTTCAAGTGAATTAGATTTAGGGCATACACTTAGGTAGACTACTGCTTGAGCTAAGTTTACATTACATTCTGGCATGCCTATGTAGTGAGCAGCATTATATGCATTTATTGCTTGAGTTAGTGCATTTGTGTTAGCTATTCCTATGTCTTCAGAAGCAAATCTTATTAGTCTTCTTGCAACATATAAAGGGTTTTCTCCTGCTTCTAGCATTCTTGCTAAGTAGTAAAGAGCTGCATCTGGGTCACTATTTCTCATAGATTTATGTAAGGCTGATATTAAGTTATAGTGTTCTTCTCCATCTTTATCATATATAAAAGTTTTACTTTGTAGTATTTTTTCTAGTGAATCTTTTGTTATTTTCTTTTTACCTTTTATGTCTTTTGTTATGTTTATTACATTTTCTAATGTGTTTAGTGCTACTCTTGCGTCTCCTGCTGCATATGAAGAGATTATGTTTAATGCATCTTCTTCTAATGTTACATCTTTGTATTCTTTTTCTAAAGCTCTTTTTAGTATTTCTTTTATGTTACTTTCAGTAAGTGACTTTAGTACATATACTTTAGCTCTAGATAAAAGAGCAGAGTTTACTTCAAATGATGGGTTTTCTGTGGTAGCGCCTATTAAAATTATAGTACCATTTTCTACATATGGAAGGAATGCATCTTGTTGGGCTTTATTGAATCTATGTATTTCATCTACAAATAGTATTGTTTTTTTATCATTTGATTTATTGTATTTTGCTATTTCTATTATTTCTTTTATATCTTTTATTCCTGAAGTTACAGCTGATAGTTCATAAAAAGATGAGTTAGTAGTTTTTCCTACTCCTGGAGGACCCCAGAATATCATAGAAGATATGTTATTAGATAAAATCATTTGTCTTATTGAAGAAGATGGCCCAACTAATTCTTCTTGTCCAAAGAATTCATCTAAAGTAGTGGGTCTCATTTTTTCTGCTAGTGGTGTGTATTCAAATGATTTATTTTCTTCAAATAAGTTTTCCATATATGCCTCCTAATTCATTAATATTATAGCACTTATAGAGGGCAAAATAAAAGATTATTGAATAATCAATAACCTATTACATAACTGGGTATGGTTTTTTTTCATTTGTAAGTCCTAATATATAGTCAATATTAGTATTATAAAATTTAGCTAATTCAATTAAATTTTCATAGCTCATACATTTTTCTCCAGTTTCAAACATATTATATTGTTCTACTGTTACACCTAATGCTTTTGCTACATCTTCAGGTGTTAAATTATTTTCTTCTCTTAAATCTTTTATTCTTAACATATTCGTCACCTATTTTTTCATATATTTTTTTATTATTTTTTTGGGTCTATTAGTATTTTTATTTTATCACTTGTGCCACTTGTTAATTCTAAGAATGCATCTTGTACTTCTTCAAGTGATATTATACCACTAATAAACGGTTTTACATCTATAAGTTTTTGACTCATTAAGTCTATGCAAGTTTTAAATTCTTCTTTTGTGTATGCGATTGCACCTTGTAAGTTTATTTCTTTTAAAACTGCTAATGTTGTTGGAATAGTTATTGCATCTGTTGCAACTCCTACTAGTATTACTTTACCTCCTGGACGACAAGACATTATTGCGCTTGTAACTGCAGAACTATTTCCACAGCACTCAAGTACTACATCAAATCCTCCATCAGAAGTTTCCATAACTTTGTTCATAAATTCTGGGCTTTTTGCATCTAAGTATTCATCTACTACACCTAAATCTAATGCTTTTACTCCTCTTTGTTCATTAGTTTCAGATAATACTACTTTGCTTGCACCTTCTTTTTTTGCGAATAATGCACTTACTAGTCCTATTATTCCTCCACCAATTACTAACACTTTTTGTCCAACTTTTATGTCTGCTAGATGTACTGCATGAAGTCCTACTGCAGTAGGTTCTACCATTGCTACTTCTTCATCTGTTATGTTTTCTGGAGTTTTTAGTATTAAGTTTGGGTCTACGCTTATTATTTTACTATAAGCACCAGGGTTATCTAGTGATAAACCTAAAGCGTGATTCCAAGTTTCAGGACAATATTGAGGGTTACCACTTTCACAAGCATGGCAGTGTCCACAAGGAGAGATTGGTAGTGAAGTAACTCTATCTCCCATA
>CANPXI010000083.1 GCA_947585885.1 uncultured Bacilli bacterium | reverse complement strand
TAAATGTTTTTGTATAATCCCATCCTGGTTCTATATTTGGTGCATTGATATTTTCTGTATCTTCAAATACTATTTTTAAATCTTGTGCTTGTAATGTTATTGGTGCACCATTTCCTTCTATTTGTGCCATCCAATAACCTAAGCTTACACTTACAGTTAATATTAATATACTTACTATTCCTACTATTATATATTTCTTTTTCATTTTCTACTCCTTTTATTTACACGAAAAAAACACACATAGAAAAAATCTATGTGCACATTAAAAAACTATGAGAGTTAGTTTTTAACCCCCCCCGACTTTCAAAAATTCGAAAGAGATTATTGTCTTCATAGTTTTATTTCTCCTTTTATTTTTTACAATTTAATTATAGTTTATCTATTTGTTAGTGTCAATCACTTATTTTATACTTTTACTTACATTTTTTGACAATTTTTTTAAAACTAAAAATACTAGAAAATAATCCTAGTATTTTTGTTAGATTTTAAATTCATCAAAGAAGTCACTCATTGTTAGTGTTTCATATACTTGTTCTTTTGGTTCTTCTTGTTTTTCTTCTTTAGGCTCTTCTATTACTTCTGGTGGTTCTTCTTTAGTATTTTGAATATCATTTGAATCAATTACTTTTAGTTTGGCTTCTTTAAATATATTATTTATTTCACCTTTATCTATTACACTTCCTGTACTTGATTTTTCCATTATATTTAAGTCACTTGATTTTATTATTTTTGTTTCATCTTGTATTAAGCCAAAGTTTGTTTTTGAGTTACCAGCATATGATTTTATTACATCATATTTTTTTGATTTAGGACTTTTTAGAATATTTTCACCTTTCAAACTTCTTTTGCTAAATTCTATGTCTGTTAGTTTTATTCTTTTAGCAGTATTCATATTTGTAAATATATTTATGTATTCGTGAGTTTGGTTTGTTATGAATGCACTTGTTACTTCATCACTTGTAAGTTTAATACCTTTTACTCCACTTGTTTTTAGTCCTACAACTGGTATTTCTTCTTTAGTGAATTTTAGAGCATATCCATTTTTAGTAATTATATAAACGTCTCCATCATTTAAACTTGCACTTATTAATTCATCATTATCTTTTAGTTTAAATATAGTCATTGGTTTAGAGTATCTTGATACTGGTAAGTTATTTAGTTTTGTTCTTTTTACTAAACCGTTTTTACTAAATAGAGTTATTGTTCTTTCATCAAAGTCTTTTATACCGAAAGATGATATTATTTGTTCTCCTTCTTCTAGTGTTATGTAACTACTTATGTGTTTACCTATTTCTTTATATTTTATTTCTGTTATGTCTCTTACTGGTAAATAACAATAGTTACCAAAGTTTGTTATAAGTATTATAGTATCTATATTATTTATTTTATATAAACCTATTAGATAGTCTCCTTCTTTTATACCAAAGTCTATTTCTTTATTTTGGTTATAGCTTTTTATACTTATTTTCTTTATGTAACCACTTTTAGATACACTTACAATATAGTCTTCTTTAGGTATCATAGATAACTCATCTATTTTTATCTCTGTTATTTCATCTTTTATTATAGTTCTTCTAGGAGTAGCAAAGTCTTTTTTTACTGCTCTTAATTCGTCTTTTATTACTCCTTTTAGTACTTCTTCACTTTCAAGTACACTTTTTAAGTATTCTATTTGTTTTAGTAATTCATCGTGTTCGTTTCTTAAATCAGTTACATCTGTGTTAGTTAGTTTGTAAAGTTGCATCATAACTATTGCTGTTGCTTGTTCTTCTGTAAAGTCATATTCTTTTACTAAGTTATTTATTGCATCTTGTTTGTTAGCACTTTTTCTTATTGTTTTTATTACTTCATCTAGTATATCTAAGGCTTTTATGAAACCTTCTACTATATGCATACGTTTTTCAGCGTGAAGTAAATCAAATTTGCATCTATTTGTTACTACTTCTTTTTTATGAAGAATGAATGCATCTAGTATTTCAAGTATTCCTAGAGTTTTTGGTCTTTTATTTACTATTGCTACTACATTAAAGTTATAGTTTATTTGTAGTTCTGTGTTTTTAAGTAAGTAGTTTATTATTAGGTTAGCATCTGCATCTTTTTTTAAATCTATTACTAGACGAGCCATGTTGATTCGGTCTGATTCATCTATTACTTCTACTATTCCATCTATTTTTTTATCTGATTTTATGTCTTCTATTTTCTTTTTTAGGCTTTCTTTTAGTACTTCAAATGGTATTTCTTTTATTAATATTTGGTTTTTTCCTTTTTCTTTTATTATTTCATAGTTTGCACGAAGTACTACTCTTCCTTTTCCTGTAGTGTATGCATTTATTAGTCCTTCTTTACCTTCTACTACACCACCTGTAGGAAAGTCTGGACCTTTTATTATTTCTAATATTGTATCTAGTCTACAGTTAGGTGAGTCTATTCTTTTTATTGTTGCATCTATTACTTCACCTAGGTTATGTGGTGGGATGTTTGTTGCATATCCTGCTGATATACCAGTTGAACCATTTACTAAAAGGTTTGGAAAGTGTGCTGGTAAGACAGTTGGTTCTAAGTCTTCATCACTATAGTTAAGTGCCATTTTTACAGTGTCTTTATATAAGTCATTTAAAAGTACGTTAGCAAGTTTTGAAAGTCTCGCTTCTGTGTAACGTGATGCTGCTGGACCATCTCCATCAATTGAACCATTATTTCCGTGTATTTCTACTAAAGGGTCTCTCATTTTCCAAGCTTGGCTTAGTCTTACAAGAGCTTCATATATAGCAGTGTCTCCGTGTGGGTGGTATTTACCCATTATATCGCCTACTGCTTTTGCACTTTTTCTAAATGGTTTATCATATGTATTATGGTTTTCATACATTGAAAACAGTATTCTTCTTTGTACTGGTTTTAACCCGTCTCTTACGTCTGGTAAAGCACGGTCTTGAATTATGCTTTTTGAATATTTTGCAAATCTATCACCCATTATTTCTTCTAGAGTATAGTTATAAATTTTTTCAACAATTGTTTCTTCTTTTTTTGCCATAACTACCTCCTAAAGTTGTCTTCTAGTGTGAAGTCTACATTTTCATTTATCCATTCTTTTCTAGGATCAACCTTATCTCCCATTAGAACGCTTACTCTTTTTTCTGCAAGAAGTGCGTCTTCTATTGATACTTTTATAAGACTTCTTTTTCTTGGGTCCATAGTTGTTTCAAATAATTCTTCTGCGTCCATTTCACCAAGACCTTTAAATCTATTTATTTTGTATGTTCCTTTTATAGTTTTTCTTTTTTCAGCTAAATCTTCGTCAGTGCTAATGTATTCTTTTGTTTTTCCGTATTCGATGCTATAAAGTGGTGGGTTTGCAATATAAAGCATTCCTGCTTCTATAAGAGGCTTCATAAATCTATAGAAGAATGTTAGAAGAAGTATTTGAATGTGGGCTCCATCATCATCTGCATCTGTCATTATTATTACTTTTCCATAGTTAGATTCACTTGGATTAAAGTCACTTCCTACACCAGCACCGATTGTTTGTATTATTAAGTTTAATTCGTCGTTTCCATTTATGTCATTGTTTGATGCTTTTTCACAGTTTAAAACTTTACCACGAAGAGGTAGTATTGCTTGAGTTTCTCTGTTTCTTCCAGTTTTTGCACTTCCTCCTGCTGAGTCACCTTCTACTAGGAATAACTCATTTTTTTCTTTTACTTTTCCTGCGGCTTTTGTAAGTTTTCCATTTAATATTTTATCTTTACCACTTTTAGATTTTCCGTTTCTTGCTTCTTCTCTTGCTTTTCTTGCTGCTTCACGGGCTACTTTACTTTTTAGGGCTTTGTCCATTATAAGACTTGCAACTGCTTTGTTTTCGTCTAAAAAGTAAGAAAGTTTTTCATATACTATGCTTTCAGTTACACTTCTTGCTAGTGGGGTACCTAGTTTACCTTTAGTTTGTCCTTCAAATTGAAGTAAGCTTTCTGGTACTTTTACACTTATTATTGCAGTTAGGCCTTCTCTTGTGTCAGAGCCTTCAAGTACGACTTGTTTTCCTTTTGATAAGTTATTATTTTTAATGTATTCATTAAATACTTTTGTAAGGGCTGTTTTAAAACCTACTTCGTGAGTTCCTCCATCAATTGTTTTTACGTTATTTACAAATGATATTATTGATTCACTATAAGAATCTGTGTAACACATTGCAATATCTACTTCGATTCCGTTTTTTTCTCCTTTTATATCTAATGTTTTATGAAGAGGTGTTTTGTTTTCATTTATGAAGTCAACAAAAGATACAATTCCATTTTCATATTTATATGTTACGTTTTTATCATCTATTTCATCTATTATATTTATTGTAAGTCCACTTATTAGGAATGCACTTTCTTGCATTCTTTCACTTATTACTGCAAAACTAAATTTAGTTGTTTCAAATATTGTATCATCAGGCCAGAATTCTACTGTTGTTCCTGTTTTTTTAGTTGTACCTATTTTTTTAAGAGGTGAGTCAACGTGTCCACCATCTTTAAAAGTTATTTCATATATTCCACCATCACGATTAATGGTTACTATCATTT
>CANPXI010000082.1 GCA_947585885.1 uncultured Bacilli bacterium | reverse complement strand
AGATAGGGCAAATGCTTATTGTTAGTTATAGTGGAAGTGTTGTAGGGGAGAGTATTAGAGAAGATTTAGAAACTTATAAACCAGGTGGAGTTATTTTGTTTTATGATAATATTAGTGATTATGAAGGCACTTTAAAGTTTGTTAATGATATTCAGAGTACTTCTAAATTACCTATGTTTATTGGGGTTGATCAAGAGGGTGGACTTGTTCAAAGAATAGATTCTTCTAAAATAGATTTTGCTAGTGAGATTCCTAGTATGTTAGATGTATCAAAATTAAATGATTTAAGTTTAACTAAAGATTTAGGGTTTGTTATGTCTAAAGAGTTAAAGGCTTTTGGAGTAAATTTAGATTTTGCACCTGTAGTAGATGTATTAGATAGCATAGATAATAGTGTAATAGGGGATAGAAGTTTTGGAACCGATGCTAATTTGGTTAGTAAAGAGGCTAGAGCAATTAGTGAAGGGTTAAAGAGTAATGGAGTTATTCCTGTTTATAAACATTTTCCAGGTCATGGAAGTGCTAAAGATGATTCACATTATAGTTTACCTGTTCTTACTAAGAGTAAAGAAGAACTATTAAAGAGTGATTTAGTTCCATATATAGATTCTATTAAAGATAATAGTATAGATATTGTTATGATAGGACACCTTGCTGTTCCGTCACTAGATAACTCGAATACTCCTGCTTCTTTAAGTAAAAAGGTTATTACTGATTTGTTAAAAGAAGAGTTAGGGTATAAAGGGTTAGTTATAACTGATGCGTTAAATATGGGGGCTTTAGTTAATAATTATAGTGAAAAAGAGATTTTAGAAAAGGCTATTAATGCTGGAGTAGATATTCTTCTTATGCCTAGTAGTGCTGAAGAAGCAATTAAGTTAATTAAGGAATGTATAGAAGAGGGTAGTATTACAGAGGAAAGAATAGATGAGTCAGTTAAAAAGATATTAGATTTAAAGTATAAATATAAAGATTATGAAAATACTTCTTTAGATTATATTAAGAGTCAAGAATTTACTGATATTAAAACTAGTGTTTTTGATAAATTAAAAGGAAGATAATTATTTGTCTTCCTTTATTAATTCTTTTATTTTTCTAAATCTATGGTTTATACCACTTTTTGTTATTACTTTACCTGTTTCTATACTTATTATTTCAGCTAATTCTTGCATAGAACTTTCTGGATATTTTTCTTTATAAATACATACTTCTTTTATTTTATCATCAAGTAAGTCAAAGTCTTTTATTTCTTTTAGTTTTTTTATGTTTTCTAGTTGTTCATTTGAAGAAAAGACTATTTTATCTATATTTGCTTGTTCACAGTTATTAAGTCTATTTGTCATATTTTTATGGTCTCTATATATTCTTATGTCTTCATAGTAAAATAGACTGTTATATGCATTTAGTAGTTTTATAAAGTCACTTATTCTTTCTGATTCTTTTAAATATACCATATAGTGTTTTTCTCTTTTTAGGACTTTACTATTATAGTTAAGTGAATTTAGTAGTTTACTTACAAAGTTAGCAGTGGCTTTGTTTTCAATTATAAATTCTAAATGATATCTACTTGTTTTAGGATCATTTATGCTTCCACATATTAGAAAGCAACCTCTTAGGTATGCTTTTTTTTCTTCTAGGCTATCTAGTAAGTAATCATCTGGAATTGTTTTTCTTTTTCCTTCGTCCGTTAAAATACCAAGTGTTTTTAATATTTTTTTATCTTTATCACTTACAATTATGTTTATTAAATATTTTTTATTTAGTCTATTTATTTTATCTTTTTCTAGTTTTATGTCAGCATTAAATAAGTCTTTAAAGAGTTTATATATTCTTCTTGAAACACCTATATTTTCTATGTATATTTGAAAAGTTTCTCTTTGTATTAAAGCACTTATATTGACTATTGCAGAAAGTTCAGCGATTAGTTCACTTTTAGGATATTCAATATTTATTATTTCGTTTTTAATGTTTGTAGTAAATGACATAATATCACCAGTATCTAGAATACCACCAACCACTTGGGAAGTAAATCATTGATTCAGGGTCTATTAGAGAAGCCCAGTGGTTTAGAGTGTGACCTTTAGCAAGAGTTAAGTGTAAGTGAGCACCAAATGCACAACTATCGTATCCTCCGTGAGCAGTACTAGTTGACCAGCCACCCATGTAACCAATTAATGTGTTAGTGTTTACTATGTCACCTATTTTTACGTTTTCATTAAAACTTAATAAGTGCATGTATAATGAAGTATATTCAACTCCATTTATGTTATGGTAAATGTATAATTGATTTCCTCCACAACTATTACGATATACTTTACCAGCAACTACTCCTGCGGCTACTGGATATATTTTTGTTCCTTCTGCTGGAGTATATGTACCTAAGTCAACACCACTATGCATTCCTGTTAATGGTTCACTTCTATAACCAAATACATCTGTAACTATTCCTGGTGAGAATGGTCTTATAAAGCCTGTTGCCATAGGAATACCCATACATTTTGCTAATTGATCTGATCTATCATAACAATTATTATCATGCATTAATTTTATTTGTTTTTGTAATTGATCTATTTGATCGTCTATTTTTAAAGCACCATCATATAAATCTGTTAGTTGAGATTTTACTTTCTTTCTTTTTTCTTTAAGTTCTTCTTGTAATTTTTCTTGTTCTTTTATATTTTTTGCATTTTCTACTTGTAAGTCTTCTAATTCTTTTATTAATTCATTCATTTCTTTTATTTGTTCTTTATTGTATTTTGTTAGTTGTTCTACTACGGATATTCTATGAATGAAATCAGTGAATGTTTTTGCTTCAAAGATATATTCTAAATATTCTTTTTCTCCATTAGATAATTGTAAGAATACTAATATATTGTTAGTTTCTTTCTTTTTATCTTCTATTTCTTCTCCTAATTCAACTATTCTTTTTTTTGCATCTTCTATTTCTTTATTTAATTCTTGTACTTTTTCTTCAGATGCGACTATATCTTTTGCTAATTGTTCATATTCTTGCTCGGTTAGTTTTGTTTCGTTTTCTTGTTTTATTTTTTCTTCTTGAGCAGCGGCTAGGGCATCTTCTATGTCACCTAAGGTTCTAAGTGGGTTAGTTAGTGCATCAGATATTGCATCTGCCTTTGCGTTTATAGGAAATATTATAAGTGTTAAAAGAATTGTTAATATTAATACAGCGTACTTCTTCATTATACTTTTAGGTACCTCCTTACTGCACGGTAAGAACCAATAGCACCTACTATTACACCAATTAATAATAATATTAAAGATAAGTTAAGAAGTATTTTGTCTGGACTTACTAATGATATTACTTCAGTAAATAGTATTCCTCCATTTTCTTGATATAAAAATATGTATCCATAACAACATAAGAATATTGGTATTATACTTCCTAGAAAACCTAAGATAATTCCTTCAAAGAAGAATGGAAGTTTTATGTAACTATTAGATGCTCCAACTAATCTCATTATTTCTATTTGTTTTTTTCTGTTACTTATTGTTATTTTTATTGTGTTTGCAATTAAGAAAGCAGTTACGATTATTAGTCCTACTACTATTACTAATGTTATTTTTTTAACTACGTCAAATATTTTTACTAATTCTTCAACCATGCCTTCGCCATATTTAACTGAACTTACTGAGTTCATTTTTTGAATAGATTTAGCAGTTTTGCCAATTTTTTCAGTGTCTTGTACTTTTACTAAGTATTCATTTAGAAGTGGGTTAGTTTCTTCATCATATTGACTAAGTATTGGACTTAAATCTTCTGATTCTTTAGACATTTGTTTTCTTATGTCTTCATTTGATAGGTAAGTTATTGAATCAATATTATCTAATGTATCAATTCTTGTTTTTAAAGCACTTATATCTTCTTCTGTTGCATCTTTTTCTATATATACTACTATTGTAACGTCTTTTTCTATATCATCAGTAAATTTATTAACATTATAAGATAATATTATAGATACACCTACTAATATTAAAGTTATTGCTATACAAGATATACTTGCTATACTAAGGGAAAAGTTTCTTCCTACACTTTTGAAACCATCACTTATGTTATTTAGTAATATTCTTATTTTGTTCATCATTTAGAGTAACCTCCTTTTTCTTTATCACTTTTTAGAATTCCTTTGTCTAGAGTTATTACTCTTTTTTTGTATTTATCAACTATATCTTTATCGTGAGTTGCCATTATTATTGTTGTTCCGTCTTCATTTATTTTATTTATTATTTCCATTATTTCAAGTGAAGTGTTAGGGTCTAGGTTACCTGTTGGTTCATCACATATAAGTATTTTAGGGTTATTTACTATAGCACGAGCGATTGATACACGTTGTTGTTCTCCACCTGATAGTTGGTCAGGATAGCTTCTGAATTTTTCTTTAAGGCCTACTTTTTCTATAGATTTCATTACTTTTTCTCTTATTTCTCTTTCAGGTAAGCCATACATTTCAAGAGCAAATGCTACATTTTCATAAACAGTTAAGTTAGGAAGTAATTTATAGTCTTGGAATACAATTCCTATTTTTCTTCTTAGTTTATACACTTTTCTGTTTTTTAGTT
>CANPXI010000081.1 GCA_947585885.1 uncultured Bacilli bacterium | reverse complement strand
CCTGTACATAATTAATTCCCATTTTTGTACATACTTAAATTCCCATTTTTGTACATTTTTATATTGACATTAACAATACACAATAGAATTCAAATATGAAGAAAGTAACTCAGACCAAAGTGCAGACATGGGTAAACAATTTAGTGGAAACTTAATGATAGAAGAAGGAAAGAAAAAGGGAATATTAGTAAAAGAGTTCGGAAAGACATTATATCCAAATGCAGAAAAAAGGACAAATTTTACAGAAATAGATGAGACAGGGGCAGTATATATAGAAGATGGGGAATATACAGAAAACAATCAAAAAGTATATTATTTTACAGGCAATGTTGATAATAACTGGGTAAAGTTTGGAAAAGATGGTGATAATGATTTATATTGGAGAATAATAAGAACAAATGAAGATGGAGGGTTAAGGCTTCTGTATGCAGGAACAGAACCTAATACACAAGAGGGATATATAAAAGATGGTAGTACAACAACTTTTAAATATAATAGTAATTATAATAACACAACATATGTAGGATATAAGTATGGAGATAGTAGTAGCTTAGAAAAAAATAGAGGAAACAATCAAGATTCAGATATAAAGCAAACAATAGATAAATGGTATAGTACGACTATAAATGGAAAATCAGATGGAAATAGTCATAATTACAGTGATTATGTAAGTAAGACAGCAATATATTGTAATGATAGAAGCGGAGATAATTGGGGAACAAGTACTATGTACTATGCAGCATATTATAGATTAGTACAAAATAAAAATCATCCATCATTCAAATGTGGATTGAATACAACTAATAATAAAAAAGAATTATATAATGATGCAAAAACAAGTGGTGGAAGAGAAAAAGATATGTTTAGCGTAAGTAAAACGAGTGGAGGTAATGGAGAATTAACATATCCAGTAGCCTTAATGACAGCAGATGAGATAGTATTTGCAGGAGGGTTATATGGGCAAGATTCACAATCTTACTACTATTTAAACAGTAGTAATAGTAGCGTAACCGGAACATATTACTGGTGGACAATGAGTCCGTATGACGCCGATAGCGACGGCTGGGCGGGCGTGTTCGGCGTGAACGGTTCGGGTTACCCTGGCTACTTGAGCAACAGCAACGTCCGCGGTTCGGGCGTCGTGCGTCCAGTACTTTCTCTGAAATCTTGTGTTCAGTTGTCTGGTAGTGGTACGACCGGTGACCCATATATACCTCACATTGATGATACTTGTGTAGGTCAAGATAATTAAAATAGTTAGAGAATTTCTAACTATTTCTTTTTGTTTATTCCTATCATTCCTCCTAGAGTACTAGAGAATATTAATACTAAGTAATAAAGCCATGATTTTAATGTAGGGAGACTATTAAATATTAGAGATAATATTAATAGTAATATTACTAAAACTAAACCTGTTATTAGACCTGTGAGGTATCCTCTTTTGGTTGATAGTTTTCCTATTTTAATACCATTTATCATAAATAATAGGGCCATGAATATTAAACTAATTACTGATACTACTTTGTAAGATAATAAATTAAAGTTACTAAGTAGTGTTATTATTATTAAATATATAAGAATACTTAGAAAGAATTTTAATATATCTATTATTAATTTTTTATATTTTGTCATATTTCCTCCTAGTTAATTATATTTTTTGTTTAAAATAATATTCTTTTAGACATAATAATATTAGGTGAAATTATGGAATTATTAAATGTACTTTTTAGAACACTTTTATTTTATTTAGTTATATTAGTTATTTATAGAATTATGGGTAAAAGAGAACTAGGGCAGTTAAGTATTCAAGATTTTGCTGTTAGTATTTTAATTGCTGAGATGGTTGCAATTAGTATTGAGAATTCTAAAGACCCCTTAGTACTTACTATTTTACCTATTATATTATTAGTTATTTTGGAATTATTATCTGCTTATATTGCGATGAAGTTTAATGGTTTTAGAAAGTTTATGGAAGGTAAACCAGTTCTTATTATAAATAAAGGTATTGTTAATTTTAAAGAGATGGTAAGACAAAGATATACATTAGATGATTTATTATTAGAGCTTAGAAGTAATGGAATTAAGAATTTGAAAGATGTTGAGTATGCTGTTTTAGAGAATAATGGAAGACTTAATATTTTTAAGTATAATTTTCTTAAGATATCAAGTGAAAACCCTTTTCCTATTATTATAGATGGTAAGATTGAAAAGAGTACTTTAAAGTATATTAATAAGAGTGAAGAATGGGTAAGGGAACTTGTTAGTAAAGAAAATATGGAAGTAAGTGATGTGTTTTATGCTTTTTATAAAAATAATAAGGCTTATATTATTAGTAAAGATTCTTTAAATCGTTAAGGCTTGTTTTAGTGCTTTTATGTTTAGGTATGTTGAAAGTATTAGAGATACTATTATGCTTATTATTAAGTTATACATTCCTATTTTTAAGAATGAAGTTAAGAAAATTATAAGTAGTTTTATTATGCTTGTAAGGGTTGTTATGTAAAATGATTCTTTACTTTTATCTAGTGCTTGTAAGCTATTAGATATTGGGGTGTTTATGAAGTATAAAAGTAAAAAAGGTGCTAGTACTTTTATGTAAGTTGTTCCTATAGTTGTGTTATATATAAGACTTAAAAAGTATGTTGGAAATAAGAATATTAGTGTTGTAGAAAAAACACCAATTAAAAGGGATAAACTTACTATTTGTTTTACTCTTTTAATGCATTTTGGTATATCATTTATGGCAAAGTTTTTTGATAATTCTGGTATTAGAGAAGTAGATATACTCATTGTAAAAAATTGAGGTAATAATAAAAGTGGAAGAGCATAACCGTTTATGATACCATACTCAGTTATTATAAAGTCTTTTGTGTAACCTACTAGTGTTAGAGTGTTTGTTAGTATTATTGGTTCTAAGAAGTGAGCAAAAGATCCTACTATTTTACTACTAGTTGAAGGCACACTTATATCAAGTACGTCTTTTATTTCGTTTCTATTTATTTTTATATCTTCTTTTTTTATGGTCATATCTTTAGGTAAACCTAGAAGCATTACTATTATTGAAGAAGTTTCACTTAATATGTTTACTAATATTATTACTGATATTGTGAGTATTAGGCTTTTTTCTATTAGTATAGGTATTAAATACACTAGTATAGCTATTCTAACTATTTGTTCTACTATGTTAGAAAGAATGTATACTCCCATTCTTTGTTTTCCCCAGTAGTAACCTTTAATGATACTAGATAAGCCAATAAAAGGTAAAGTAAAACCTATAGATAAAAGTGGTACTAAAAGTCTAGGTTCTTTTAAAAATGTATTTGCAAGTGGGTATGAGATTATAAATATTATAAGTAAGGTTATTAAATTTAGAAAAAGAGAAACTGGTATAATAGAAAATATTACTTTTTTACTGCTTTTTTTTGGAGTACTTACAAGTTTACTAATGGATGCAGGAAAACTGAATGTCGCGATTGTTACAAATAAACTAAATGTAGGAGTAATAAGTGAATACAAACCAACGCCTTCAATTCCTATTTCTCTAGTTATTATTATTTTTAAAATGAAACCTAAAAATTTTGATAAGAAACCACCTGTTAGTAGTATTAGAGTTCCTGTTACAAATTTATTTTTCATAAGACTTTTAATCATAGTAAAATATATGAAGTATTTTAAAATATTTGACTATAAAAGGTATCAAATGTATAATAAAAGTACTTGGGAGGATATAAGTATATGATACAAAAACCAAAGGGGACACAAGACATATATGGCCTTGATGCTAAGATTTATAAATATATAGAAAATTATACTGATAACTTTATGTCTTTATATAATTATGGTTATATTAAAGTACCTACTTTTGAAGAAACTAGTCTTTTTTATAGAGGAGTAGGAGAAGGCACTGATATTGTAAATAAAGAGACTTATGATTTTGTAGATAAGGGTAATAGAAATATGACTTTACGTCCAGAATTTACTGCTGGGGTTGTTAGAAGTTTTATTGAGAATAAGTTTTATACTGAGAGTATAAATAAATTTTATTATTTTGGTAGCGCTTTTAGGTATGAAAGACCACAAAGTGGAAGACTTAGAGAGTTTACTCAAGTAGGAGTAGAAGTTTTTGGACCAAAGAATGCATATTTGGATGCAGAAGTTATAAGTTTAGCTTATAGATATTTAAGTGGGCTTGGAATAACAGACTTGTGTGTTAAAATTAATAGTTTAGGGGATAAGGAAAGCAGAACTAAATATAATAAGGCAACCCGCGAGTATTTAGAAAAAGATTATGATAATTTATGTGATACTTGTAAGGAAAGACTTAATAAAAACCCTCTACGTATTTTAGATTGTAAGTATGATAGTGAAAGAGATTATATTAAGAATGCACCTAAGACTATTGATTATTTGAATGAGGAGTCTAAAGAGTATTTTGAAAGTGTTAAAAAGGCTTTAGAGATACTTGGTATTCCATATGTAGTTGAACCTAGTTTGGTAAGAGGACTTGATTATTACTCTCATACTGTTTTTGAAATTGTTAGTAATTTAGAAGATTTAGGAAAAGCAAATACTTTATGCGGTGGAGGAAGATATGA
>CANPXI010000080.1 GCA_947585885.1 uncultured Bacilli bacterium | reverse complement strand
CACTTCTAAATATGAATTTTGTATAATTGTAGACTTCCCAATGTATGAATGGAGTGAAGAAGAGGGTAGATTTGATTTTACTCATAACCCATTTAGTATGCCAAGAGGAGGACTAGATTCCCTTATAAATAAAAAACCAGAAGAAATAGTCGCTTGCCAATATGACTTCGTATGTAATGGTATGGAAATGGCTTCAGGCGGAGAAAGAAACTATAACCCAGATATACTAAAAAAAGCATTTGAAATTGCTGGATATGATGAAACTGTAGTGGAAAGTAAATTCCCATCTTTATACCAAGCATTCCAATTTGGTGCACCACCTCACGCAGGAATGGCACCTGGAATAGATAGAATACTAATGACCCTAAAAGATGAAGATAACATTCGTGAAATGGTTGCTTTCCCAATAAGTGCTAGTGGTAGTGATGCTCTAATGGGATGTCCTAATGAAGTATTTGAAAGTCAACTAAGAGAAACTCACATAAAAGTAAGAGATTAAAAGTCATAAAGGCTTTTTTTCATTTATAAAATTTTTAAAATTTAGTATATCTTTCATTATTTTATAATTATTGATATAATAAAAACGAAATAAAATTAAATTGGAGGCTAAAATGATATATATTATATTAATTGGAATTCTTATATTACTTATAGCTATCATAATAATTATTTTAATAAAAAATAATCTTAACCATAAAAACTTAGAAAACACATTAGAGTTATATGATAAAATTGATGATGAATTAGATTTTACTGGGTCATTAGATTATTTAAAAGATGAAATAAAGAATGCAGAAGAAAATAACTTAAATAATGTAGAATTTACAGCAATAACTTCTAAAAACATAGAAAAAGGTAAAAGATACTTACTAAGAGTAGCTATGTACATAAAAGGAAAAGATGAAATAGTAAAACAAATAATTGAAGAATTTGATGAAGAAATACAAAAAATATCTAAAAGTTCTTTTAAAATTCAAAATGGTAAAAAAATAACTCTAAAATTATTTACAACAGATTTTCCATTTGAAGAATTAGAAGACTCTATAATATGGAATAAAGAAGAAACAGATTTCAGTTTTGTATTTAAAGTTCCAGAAAATTATGAAAACGACAACATATTATTTTATATCAAAATATTAGTAGAAGACGTATTAGTAGGAAAAATACAATTCTTAGTAAAATTAAAAGAAGATAAAATTCAAAACATTAATTTAGAAATAAATAAAGTAAAAAAAGCATTCATTTCATATGCTAGCCAAAACAGAAACGAAGTATTAACTTGTATCCAAGGAATGCAAAAAGTATGCCCAGATATAGATTTCTTTTTGGACGTATTAAAATTAAGAAGTGGAAATCACTGGGAAGAAAAATTATGGGAAGAAATAAAAAGTAGTGATATATTTTATCTATTTTGGTCAACTTATGCAAAAGAATCACCTTGGGTAGAAAAAGAACTAGAATGTGCATTAAAAGCAAAAGGACTTAACTTTATTGAACCAGTTCCTTTAGAACCACCAACCAAATGTCCACCTCCAAAAAGTTTAGAATCTCTTCATTTTAATGATTGGGAAATATATTTTAAAAACAAATAGATTAATATTTTTCTTGACATTTAATAAAATATAATATAGAATTAAATACGTAAAAAAAGAGAAAGCAGTGTATCCGCGCACTCACCTGATTAACAAATAGTTAGTAGGTAAAAAGCTAAAAAATATAATTAGTCTTTTAAAGTGGATACATATGTATTCACTTTTTATATTTTGGAGGTGTTTCTAATAGCTAAACAAGCAGATGTTCTAATAAATGAACAAATAAAGTTTGAAGAAATGATGGTAATCGGACCTAATGGAGAAAAATTAGGTATCAAAAAAAGAGAAGATGCTCTAACACTTGCTCAATATGCAGGACTTGACTTAGTCTTAATGAGTTCGTCTGGTATGCCTGTATGTAAAGTAATAGACTATAATAAGTTTAAATATGAAAAAACAAAAAGAGAAAAAGAAGCAAAGAAAAAACAACGTGAGCAAAATCTTGAACTAAAAGAATACCGTTTAAGTGTAACTATTGATACTCACGACTTCGAAACAAAACTAAAAAATGCAAGAAGTTATGTAGAAAAAGGACATAAAGTTAAAGTATCAGTAAGATTTAAAGGTAGACAAATCACACATTCTGATTTAGGTAAAGAAGTAATACTTAAGTTTGCCAATGCCTTAAGTGATGTAGGAGAAATAACAGAAGAGCCTAAATTAGAAGGAAGAAGTATGAGTTTAGTTGTAGCACCTAAAAAATAAGGAGGAGGAATTTATGCCAAAACAAAAAACACATAAAGGAATAGCTAAAAAAGTTACTGTAAGACCTGGTGGAAGTACTAAAATAGGTAAACCAGGAGCAAACCATAAAACTGGTAAAAAACCAACAAGTTTTAATAGAAATCACAGAAAAGGATCAGTACTAAGTACTGCAGACACAAATAGATATAAGAAAGCACTAAGGGGGTAATATAGATGACAAGAGTTAAAGGTGGAACAGTCACAAGAGCAAGAAGAAAGAAAGTATTAAAACAAGCTAAAGGTTACTTTGGAAGTAAACATAGACTATATAAGTCAGCACAAGAGCAATTATTCCACAGTGGTGACTATAGTTTCCAAGATAGAAAGAAAAACAAAGGAAACTTTAGAAAACTTTGGATTACAAGAATCAATGCTGCTTGTAGACTAAATGATATAAGTTATTCAAAATTTATTGATGGACTAAATAAAGCAAACATAACAGTAAATAGAAAAATGCTAAGTGAACTTGCAATAACTTCACCAGAAGAATTCACAAAAATAGTTAACATTGCAAAAGATGCATTAAATAATAAAAAAGAAACAAAAAAAGAAACTAGTAGTGTTGTAAGCACTCTTACAGTAGCCGAACTAAAAGAATTAGCTAAAGAAAAAGGTATAGAAAACTATACTGAAATGAAAAAAACAGAATTATTAGAAGCCTTAAAATAAGCTTCTAATTTTTTTTAACAAAAAAACTGAAAATTAACTTTCAGTTTTTAAATTTGTCTTTTCAAATTCCTTATGAAGTAACTTAGTACTCCATAAAAGACTATACTTAGTTTGATTAATAATTAAATCAAACTCTCCAATATATTCATAAATTCTAGGTTTCCATCCTAATTTAAAATCATTAAGTCCTTTATAAGGATTACTCTTACTAAAGTCACCTGTAATACCATTTAAATCAATAAATGAATATCCTTGACTCTTATAACTATTAATAAGCATATAATGTAAAAAATGATTAGGTAAAACTCTATTAAATGATTTATTATATCCACTAGCAAAAATACTAGCAACATTATTATAATTAATAACTAAAGCTCCAGCTACATATTCTTTATAAACCCCATTTTGTATCTTTTCATTAATCTCACTTATCTCATTTAAAACTTCTTGAAGTTTTCTGTCACTATTCATCTTTTCATTAAATAAACTCTTATTACTTGGGTCCATTTGAAATAACTTATTTATTTTTTCATTAATAGTCGCTTCATTCGAGTGATCTATTTGTAAATTTCTTAAATATGTATGATAATTAATCTCAACTAAATACAAGGATATCATACCTTTTTCATTAAAAGCCTTATATAACCCCTTATAAAACTCAATAGGTAAGTCGTCTTTCTTTTTTACTAGTTCATAAAAGTTATCAATATTATAAAAGTCTCCCTTAATAAGACTCATTCCTTTATTACTAATCTTATTAATTCTCTTTTGTAGTCTATTATCTAAATTACTAAAGTCAAAACTCTTTAAATTAACAATTGGATTATATTTAGGTAAAATACTTTCAAAATATACATTATCTTTTAATTTCTTATAATTGTTTTCCTCCATAATTTGAAATAGAGTAGTCGTATTACTATTAACTATCTTACTATTATTAAGTGGAAAAACTTCATTATATGTAATAATAGGATTAATCTTTATAAAAGCAAACCCTTTCTTACTAAAAAACTTCCTAACTTCCTTAGTAAATTCGCTAAATAAATCTTTATCAAAATAATCTACTAAAAATCCTCTAGGTGCATACCCATACTTTACATTAATAGAAATAGTTTTATATAAAATAAGTGAAGCCGCAACTAATGACTCACCTTGATAAGCGCCAATATACATATCTTTGTATCCCACTTTATTCATTGCTAAACCGTAAGCACTAGTTTGATAAAAACTACCAAGTATATGACTTTTAGAAAACAAATCAAACTCGTCCTTTGAAATCTCTTTAATAATCATAAATTCACCCCTTTCGGTTTCATAGTTAACATATTATAGCACACTTTAAGTTTTAATGCCACTAATTTGACTAAACGAGCAAAATATGGTATCATTTATAACTAGAAAAAGAACTATTATTATTAAAAAAAACAAAAAGAAATATCACTTTTAATTTTTATTTTGTTAAAAAACTATTAATAATAATCTTTATAGGAGGCGTAATAATGAATAAAATAAAAGTTTTTAGTCTTGGTGGACTAAATGAAAATGGAAAAAATTTATACCCGACTTCCGTAGATAAAAATATCAAAAAAGTTTATTCTTTATTGAAAATAGGCTTTTCTTTTTAAAGTAAATGT
>CANPXI010000079.1 GCA_947585885.1 uncultured Bacilli bacterium | reverse complement strand
AAAGAAATATTAAATGGACTTGATAGTGGACTAGGAATTAGCGAAGAAGATATAGATATTTTTAAAAGTGAATTAGAAAGTGAAGGGCACTCAAGAAATTTAGCAAGAATAGATGACTTGAAGTATGACATACATGGAATTTATGCAATGGATGCTACTTTTGATAGTGTTATAAATAATAGTGATAGTATTTTGGGAGGGTATGATTATTTTCTTATTAGTATGAATGAATATCATAATGTTTTTCCATATGAAAGTTTACCTTATATTAGTGAAGAAGAGAATTATAAAAAAGATGATGTGTATGTAATGGAGTCTATGGAAAGAAGTATAATAGATTTATTTGGTAAAAAAAATGTGAGTAAGAGAATAGTTAAAGATTATTTATATAAGTGTGATAAAATAGATAGTAGTAAATTAGTTGAAGCAATTAAAAATGTAAGGTTAGCAGAGGGGTATAGTAGTGATATGTTAGAAAGTGAGTTACAAATTATAAAAAAAGTAAGGTGAATTTTATGAATTATATTGATGGTTTTCTTTTGTTTTTAAAAGATAATAAGAATTATTCTGATTTAACTATTATTAATTATAGAAAAGATTTAGTTGAGTTTTTAGATTTTATTAATAAAGATTTGTGTAGTGTAAATAGAGAAGACATAAAGAAATATTTGTTACTTTTATTTGAACATAATAATAAAAATAGTACTGTTAGTAGAAAGATTAGTTCACTAAAGAGTTTTTATAAGTTTATGAAAGAAAATGGTTATGTAAAAAGTAGTCCAGTTAACGCGGTAAAGTATCCTAAAAAAGAAAAGAGTTTACCTAAGTTTGTTCAGTTTAATGAGTTAGAAGAGATGATTAATGTTAGTAAAGAAGGAGAATATGGAGAAAGGAATTATCTTATTTTAGAACTTTTATATGATACTGGAGTACGTGTAAGTGAACTTGTTAATATAAAACTAAATGACATAGATATGGATAATAAAAGGATTAGGATTTTTGGTAAAGGAAGTTACGAAAGATTTGTGTTTTTTGGTGATTATGCAATGGATGCAATTAATGATTATATGAATGATTTAAGATGTAAACTGCTTGACGGAAAAGAAAGTGAATACTTGTTCCTTAATAAAAATGGTGATAAGATTACAACTAGGGGTATAGCCAAAATAATAGACGCGATAATAAGTAAAGTAGCTTTAAAGATTAAGGTTAGTCCACATACTTTAAGGCATACATTTGCTACTCATTTACTTGATAATGGATGTGACTTAAGAAGTGTTCAAGAGATGCTAGGACACAAGAATATTAATACTACTGAAGTTTATACTCATGTTACTAGTGAGAGGTTAAAGGACGTGTATTTTAAGAGTCATCCTAGAAGTAGGTTATAGTATTTATTATTTTTTATATATTTAAAAAGGAGGAAGATATAAATGGCAAAATATGTTTATATGTTTAATGAAGGAAACAAAGATATGAGAGATTTACTTGGAGGAAAAGGGGCTAATTTAGCAGAGATGACTAATATAGGGCTTCCTGTTCCAAGTGGATTTACTGTTACTACAGAGGCTTGTACTAAGTATTATTTAGATGGAGAAAAACTTAGTAGTGAAGTTGAAGATCAAATTTTTGAAAAATTAAGTGAACTTGAAAAAAAGACTGGTAAGAAAATGGGGGACTCTAGTAACCCACTTTTAGTTAGTGTTAGAAGTGGAGCAAGAGCTAGTATGCCAGGTATGATGGATACTGTTTTAAATTTAGGACTTAATGATGAAGTTGCAAGTGCTTTTTCTAAAGAAACTAATAACCCTAGGTTTGTTTATGACTCATATAGAAGATTTATAAGTATGTTTGCTGATGTTGTTATGGGGCTTCCTAAAGCAAATTTTGAAGGAAAGTTTGATGAGATAAAGGAAAAGAAAGGTGCTAAATTTGATACAGATTTAACTAGTGATGATTTAAAAGAAGTAGTAGAGATTTATAAGAGTGAATATAAGAGTTTAGTAGGAAGTGAGTTTCCCCAAGATGTTAAGGTGCAATTATTAGAAGCAGTAAAGGCTGTTTTTAGAAGTTGGAATAATGACAGGGCTATTACTTATAGAAGACTTAATGATATTCCATCTAGCTGGGGGACTGCAGTTAATGTTCAAGAGATGGTTTATGGTAACAGAGGAGAAACAAGTGGCACTGGTGTTGCATTTACAAGAAATCCTGCAACTGGTGAAAAGAGACTATTTGGTGAATATTTAATGAATGCACAAGGTGAAGATGTTGTTGCTGGTATTCGTACTCCACAAAGTATAGATACTTTAAAGGAAGTAATGCCTGAGTGTTATCAAGAGTTTGTTAAGATTTGTGATATACTTGAAAGTCATTATAAAGATATGCAAGATATGGAGTTTACTATAGAAAATGGTAAACTATTTATGCTTCAAACTAGAAATGGAAAGAGAACAGCAGAAGCTAGTTTAAAGATTGCAGTTGATTTAGTGAGTGAAGGAATGATTAGTAAAGAGGAAGCACTTTTAAGAGTAGAACCAAAATCACTTGACCAATTACTTCATCCAACATTTAACACTGAAGCATTAAAAGAAGCTAAAGTTATTGCAAAGGGGCTAGCTGCTAGTCCAGGAGCTGCAACTGGTAAGATATATTTTAATGCAAGTGACGTAATGAAGGCTTATCAAGAAGGAGAAAAGGATTTACTTTTAGTAAGACTAGAGACTAGTCCAGAAGATATTGAAGGAATGAATTTAGCTCATGGGATTTTAACTATAAGAGGTGGTATGACAAGTCACGCGGCTGTTGTTGCACGTGGTATGGGAACTTGTTGTGTTTCTGGATGTGGGGAACTCTTAATAAATGAAGAAGATAAAACTCTTACTACAAAAGACGGGGTTACTTTTAAAGAAGGAGACTATATGAGTTTAGATGGGTCTACTGGTAACGTTTATGGAGAGAAGATTAAGACAGAAGAAGCGACTATTAGTGGATACTTTGAAACTTTTATGAACTGGGCAGATGAGGTAAGAAAACTTAGTGTTAGAACTAATGCTGATACTCCAAAAGACGCAATGGAAGCACGTAAGTTTGGTGCTGAAGGTATAGGACTTTGTAGAACTGAGCATATGTTTTTTGAAGAAACAAGAATATTTAATTTTAGAAGAATGATTACTGCTGAAACTACAGAAAAAAGAGAAGAAGCACTTCTTAAAATACTTCCTTATCAAAGAGAAGACTTTGAAGGGTTATTTAAAGCAATGGATGGATACGGAGTAAATATAAGATTATTAGATCCACCACTTCACGAATTTTTACCACATACAGATGAAGAGATTAAACCTCTTGCTGAAAGTTTAGGAATGAGTTTTGAAGCACTTAAAAAGAGAGTTGAAAGTTTAAAAGAGTTTAACCCTATGATGGGACACCGTGGATGTAGATTAGATGTTACTTATCCAGAGATAGCAAAGATGCAAACTAGGGCTATTATAGAAGCAGCAATTAATGTAAGTAAAGAAGGAATAAAGGTAGAACCTGAAATTATGATACCTTTAGTAGGAGACGAAAATGAGATTAAGTTTGTTAAGTCTTTAATTACAGAAACAGCTGATGAGATTATTAATGAAAGTGGCGTAAGTATAAAATATAAAGTTGGTACTATGATAGAAGTTCCAAGAGCAGCACTTATTGCTGATAAGCTTGCAAAACATGCTGAATTCTTTAGTTTTGGCACTAATGATTTAACACAACTTACTTACGGGTTTAGTAGAGATGATGCAGCAAAATTCTTAAATGATTATTATAAAAAGGGTATTTTTGAAAGTGACCCATTTGCTAAAGTAGACCAAGAAGGTGTTGGTGAACTTATGAAAATAGCAGTAGAAAAGGGAAGAAAAGTAAGACCTGATATAAAACTAGGAATATGTGGTGAACACGGAGGAGAAGCTAGTAGTATAGAATTTTGTCATAATATTGGGCTTGATTATGTATCTTGTAGTCCTTATAGAGTACCTCTTGCTAGACTTGCTGCAGCAATCGCGGCTATAAAAGAGAAAAATTAATAGTTTATTAATTGATATTTTCATAAAAATATAGTATATTAATATTGCATTTTAAAAGTGTGAAAATGTTTCTCGCTTCCGGGTGGCTAGCGAGTAATAAATAATCCCGGTCGACAATGTTTCTCGCTTCCGGGTGGCTAGCGAGTAATAAGTAATCCCGGTTGAAAATGCAGATAACTTCATCATTTGATGGAGTTTTCTTTTGTTATAAAGTGAGAATTTTATTAAAATATATGATACAATTAATATAAGAAGAAAGTGAGGTTATATTTTATGTGTACTGCAATAACTTATAGTACTAAAGATCATTATTTTGGAAGAAATTTAGATTTAGAGTATTCTTATAAAGAAACTGTTACAATAACACCAAGAAATTATAATTTTAAATTTAGAAATATGGGTGAAATTAAAAACCATTATGCTATTATTGGAATGGCTTATGTAGAAAATGATTATCCACTTTATTATGATGCAGTTAATGAGAAAGGTTTAGGGATGGCTGGGTTAAATTTTCCTAGTAATGCCTATTATAATGAAATAGATAATAATAAAGATAATATAGCGCCTTTTGAATTTATTCCTTGGATTTTAT
>CANPXI010000078.1 GCA_947585885.1 uncultured Bacilli bacterium | reverse complement strand
AAACCTGCTTGACTTTTAATTATGGCGAATTCGCCATAATTAAAATTAGGATTATGAAGTTCCTCCCAAATTCCTAAAAACTCAATAGTATTTCTATTTCTAAGCCAATCAGATACAAAAAAATCTCCATCTTTTGACTTAAGCATATCTGTAATAGAAATATAATCCTCGTTATTTATTTTAGTATAATTAATAATTTGATTAGCTACTTTTAACTTTAACATGTTTTTCCCTCCTTTTTACAAATATATCTATAAAATTTATTTTTTACTTTCAAATGATATTGATAAACAAATATCATAGTGTGTTACTTAATATTATTTTCACAATAATTAGTATTATATTTTTTATTATCATTTCAATTCTTTTACATTATTTATCAAAAATTATATTTAAGATTTTACCTTCCAATAACCTCCATTGTTTGGAACAATTCTTTCTATTATACCTTCACTTACAAGTTTATTTAAATTATATTTAACCCCATCAACTGTAATATTGATAATTTTTGCAATTTCATTTCTTGTTATATTTGGATTTTTTTGAATTAATTTTGTTATTTCTTTTTGATTTTTATTAAATTTTATTTCGTTTTTTTGGGTAGTTTTTTCTAAAGAAGCATTTATTACTTCCTGAATTTCTTTTCTTTTCCCTAATACTTTTTTATCATTTATTATATTTTCTACATTATTTAATGAAAGAGAATTATTTTCAATAGCTAGTGAGGAATAGATAGATCTAACTCTTGATTTAATTTTTAAATTTTTCTTTTTATTATCATCATTAATTGAAACAAAAGATAAATTTTTTTCAATATTTTTTATAAGTTTTTTTTCATTATCACCAATATGATAAATGGGAGAAATACTATTAAAATCTTTCATTAAATCAACTCCTTTAACTATTATTTTTTTTCATTTAAAGAATACTTATTATTAATTTTTTGGATTGTTGGTTTCAACAAGCCAATAACACTTAATTAAAAATATGAACTTATTCCATTTTGGAATTAGTTAGTTTTCTTACTTATATTTACTTTTCTTAAAACATTTATAGTAATTTTCAACTAAAGTTTTTTTATGATTTAATATGATTTTAGAATAAGTATTTTTCATTTTGGATATGTTTGCATTAATCAGTTACCGAGAAACCCTCAGTAACTTAATTTTATTTTTAAATAGCAAATTAATTGTTACAGTATTCTGTCTTATTAACTAGTAAGAATATCTTACTAGTTCACACCTTTAAACTTTCTATTATTTATTATAACAGACATATATTTGTCGTACAAGTTTTTTATAATAAATTATTCCAATATAAAAAGCAGGGCTTTCCTGCTTCATTTAAGCTTTTGTATTTTTTCTTTTAATAAATATATAAGCTCCTACTAGAATAGCTACAATAGCTATTGCTCCAATAATAATTATAATAGTATCAAAATTATCATTATAAATTCCTTTATTATCTTTAATACAATCAGATACATCTCCATCATTTCTTATTTTAGATACAGCATCACAATAATCATCTACTTTTTTATAAGCTTCAATTGCATTTTCTAATTTGTTTTTATTAAACCCTACAAAATAATTAGAGCCTATTATAACTAAAGGAAGTTTCTCTTTTTTAATACCTAATTTATCTTTTACCTTTTTATATAAACTATCATCATTAACATAATTAACTGCTAACCTATTATCTTCTTTTTCTTGACTCTCTAACCATTCTTTTCCTTCATCACACACTTTAGAATCGTCACAAAAATAATAAATTCTTACATAACTTTGAACTGCTGCATTAGTTGCAACTGCTTTAATATTCATAGGTAACATAATTAATAATGTTAAAGCTATTACTACTACTCTTTTCATATGTCTCCTTCTATTAATTAAGGTGTGACGTTAATCACACCTTTAATTATTCATTATACGCACCTTCATGCACATATTTATCCCACCAAGCTTTACCATCTTCATATAATTTCTTAATACTTTCTTCTGTTAATGTTTCATTATCTTTAGCTAAGAACACTTTTGGTTCTTTTATTGTAGTACTTCCAACATTTTCAAAAGTTACATCAAAAGTATTAATTGTTTGGTTTTCACTTGTCTTTATACTTTTTATATATTGATCATCTTCAGTAAGTTCAACTTTTAATTCTAGCTTATTATCTTTATTAAATGTATCAAAACTATAGTTTGAATTTTTAAGATAACTGCTTTCAATCCAATTATCATATTTTGCTTTACTTAAAGTTACAGTATATGTATGGCCACTATCTAATGTAACTTTTTCAAGTGCATTAATATAAGTATTTTTCATTACATCAGTAAGCATTGTAACTTCATGAATTGCTTTTCCCATTATTTGAGGATGTAAATATTCCCAATCATTTAAATAAATTTTATCTTGAGCATGTTCACCTTTAACTTTTTGAACTACTACACTTACATTATTAGGGTTATCAGTTACACCAGCATATTTTAATAAGAATGAATATTGTTCTACATTATCCCCGTTACTTGATGTTAAATGAGTTAACCCATTACCATATTCAAAAGTAAATTTCTCTGTATAATTATTTATTTTATTATTCTTTTTAACAGTAAAACTATCAGCATTTAATGTATTTGCTGCTGCCTTATTAATCTTTTCTTCAAGTGTTTCTACTTCTTTATAATCAACTGTATATGTTTCAGCTGCATATGTAGTACCGTCTCCATCAACATCTACAACAATTTGATATACTTTTCCATTTTTCCCAGTTATGTTAGAAGATTTAATTGCTTCTAATTCTAACTTCATTGTTTTAACAGTACTTACTTTTGCAATACCGTTTTCTGTACCATCTTTATAAGTATATGTAGTTGTTTCATTATTAGGATTTGTAACTTTTACAGTAGATTTACCATCTTCAAAATAATCAGAAGTCAAAGTTACAGGTATATAATATTTATTATCATCATTTTGAGTCTTTAATATTCCAGAAAGTTTATCACCACTTGCTTTTAATCCATTTGATTGTGCAAGATTAAGTGCAGCTTTTGGTTTATCTTTATATACAGCAACAAGTTGATTTGTAACATGTGATTTTAAAACAGTTTGTGCTTCTACATTTTCAGTAATTTCACCGCTAATTTGACTGCTTGATCCTACTTGTGCTACAGTAAATTTATCAAATAACTTATCTTCTTTTCCATCTACTTTTGCTTGATCTTTTGTATAACCCCATTCACTGATTTTGATAGTATCACCATAATAATAAATTTTAAATAAATCTACACCACTTGAACTACCATTTGTTCTATCAAGCATTGATAGAAAATAAATTTGTGAATTATTATCATTTACATAGTAGAATTTTCCATAATATGATTCTTCAATTTTATCACTATTTTTTCCTTCATTTTGTTTTACTATATAATACTTATCATTACTAGCCATTTTAGATTTTACATCTACTTTAGCATCATCATGTAAAAGTGTATTTTTATTAGTGTTGTCTTCATCTTCTCCATGAACTTTATCATCTGGATAACCATAATGAGTAACTAATGCTATTGTAGGAGTTTTGTATGTTTCATCACTATTTGTTACATTATTTACAGTTAGTTTACCTTCAACAAGTATATTCGCATGCATATCATCTGCATCATGAGATTGTTGAGATGGTTCAATAACTCCAGAAACATCTACATTATTAAGATTAACAATTGCATCTTTTTCTACTTTAATCTCACCGTTTTTACCACCAGTAATTTTTAAGTCTGAAATTGTAACTGTTTTCTCATTTGTTGATTTAATATCCATTGCAAATTCTGGATTACCATTTACTGTTATAGAAGTTTGAGCTTCTTCATCAACTGCCATTACGCCACTTGCTTTTGAGAAGTTTTTAATTGATTCAATAGTAACATCTTTTGTAGTTGTAATATCAATTGCTCCTTCTGAAGTTATATCACCATCAATATAAATAGTATCATAATCATTTTTTTCTACTACTTCTTTAATTGAATTTGGTCCAAGTTGATCTTTTTGATCAATTACTGCAAAATCTGAATCAAATTTAAATGTATAAGTTTCTTTTCCAGTTAAATCAGCTCCAGAATCATCTACTAATTTTACAGTATCATTTGCAGCTTGACCAACTTTTAATTTGAATGTTGTTCCTTTATATTCAACTTGATCCATTGTTGCATCTGCTTCTTTTCCACCTAATTCTGTATTAAATGCTTCTTTAGCATCTGCTATTACTTTAGCCTTAATAGCTTGTCCAGTTTCATTTAAAGCACTATCGCCAGTAACGCTAGCACTAACTGCACTTACACTATTTTTATCAAATGTCTTTGTTGTATCTTCGCCTACAGTTAATGTAATATCTTGAATTTCACCCTTTTGTAAAATATAAGCAATTGTTCCTGGAATACTAGTTTCAGATAATGTACTTAAACTTACATTAGGACTTTTTACTTTTATAGTAATCTCATTTTTATCTTCAGTACCTTGTATTAATTCAAATTGACTACTAAAGTCATCAGAATATGTTGAATCAGGATCATTTAAATCTTTAACAACATCTTCCATGAATTTTTCAACATTTAAATTCCAATGTGCAGTTAATTCTACATCTTTATCTTCTTCAGTTTTAAACCCGCCTTCTTTTTCTG
>CANPXI010000077.1 GCA_947585885.1 uncultured Bacilli bacterium | reverse complement strand
TAAAACATTTACAGTAGAAAATAAAAGTGGAGAAGTTTATTATTATGATATATTAATAGAAAACTACGTAAATACATTTGAAACAGATAGTTTAAAGTATAGAATAACTTCAACAGATGGTTATACTATGCAGGACTTTATACCAATGCCAAAATCACCTGAATCCAGTACAACAAAATTAGCAGATGATATAAAAATAGAAAATGCAGTAATTCATCACTACACAATAGAATTCAAATATGAAGAAAGTGACGAAGATCAAAGTGCAGATATGGGCAAAACATTAACAGGTAACTTAAAAATAGGAGAAGGAGCAGGCAAAGGTAGAGTATTATCATTCTTTGAAGAAAAATTTAAAAGTGCAGGAAAAAGAACAAATTTTACAGCAGTAGATACAAAAGCTGCTATACATATGGAAGATGGAGACTATACAGAAGGAGGAGCAAAAGTATATTACTGGACAGGTGCGGCTACAGATAACTGGGTAAAGTTTGGAAAAGATAAAGATAATAATGACTTATGGTGGAGAATAATAAGAACAAATGAAGATGGAAGTTTAAGACTTTTATATCATGGAACTAGTCATAATTCTAAAACTGCATATATAGATGATATAGCATATAATTCAATATATGATGATACAATGTATGTAGGATATATGTATGGAACAACAGGAAGTTTAGAAAATAATAGAACAAATCAAAATATGTCAAGTGTAATAAAACAAACAATTGATACATGGTATGTAGATAATTTAGAAAAGCAAGGTTATGATAAGTATATAAGTAAAACCGCAATATATTGTAACGATAGAAGCGGAGGAAATTATAAATCAACTGAAACAATGTATTATGCAGCATATAATAGATTAGCACAAAGTACAAAAAATCATCCATCATTCAAATGCGGATTGAATACAACAAATAACGGAAAGAGTTTATATGAAGATGCAACTTCAGATGGTGGGAGAAAAAGTGATATGTTTAGTGTAAGTATATCAAATGGAGGAAATGGTTTACTAACAGAACCAATAGCATTAATTACATCAGATGAAATAGTATATGCAGGAGGATTATATGGTAATAGTTCAAAATCTTACTACTATTATAATAGTGCAAATGGAAGTTCTGTTGGCAATAACTTTTGGTGGACAATGAGTCCATATGCTTTTGATGATAATTATCCGAAAATGTTCGTTGTGGATGGTTTTAGTTGGACTGGTAAACTACTTCCTTCGAAACTTTATAGTCCGGGCGTCGTGCGTCCAGTACTTTCTCTTAAGTCTTGTGTAGAGTTGTCTGGTAATGGGACAACTGATGAACCATATGTAGTTACTACAATAAGTAGTTTGTGTGAAAAATCTGATAATTAAAATAAAAACTCAAGGCTAAACTTGAGTTTTATAAATGTAATTTAAGTGTTATTTCTTTTTGATATTCTTTTTTAAGTTGTCTATATGTTACACACATTCTTCAAATAATAATTTAGTGATATTGTTTCTATAGAACCTTATATTTATCTGATAGATATATTATTTCTTTTATACCAATTTGTATTATTGCTTTTGCACATTCATTACAAAGAAATGAGTCTACATATATTTTTGTATTTTCAAAGTCTTTACTATTTCCTTTATAACTTAGTATTGCATTTCTTATAGCATGTACTATATATATTTCTGATGATTTTAATTTTATTGACCAAGAAAATTTTTCATCCTTAAATTCATTAAGGGATTTGCTATATGCATGTTCCTGTTTTTTTCATTAGAATAGTTTGGAAATTGCCATAAAATATTCATCCCAACTTAAATAATTATCATATTGCAAGTTATAAAGTTCATTCATAAAAGTTTCCTTCAACAATTGTTTATTCAAAATAAAAGAGCTTTTAAAGCTCGATTGTTTCTACATTAAATTGATTAGTTTGTGTTTTCATATCAGGGTTAACTATTGTTGGGGTAGGACCAGTAGTAACTTCTTGTTGTGCTTGTGTTTTGTGGGCTTGTTCTGCTATTTTTAAGTTTGTTTTTAAGTTATCATCATTATAACTTGTCATATCATTTTCTAGGTCTATTATTTTTAATATTTCTTCAAATGTTGTTTCTCCTAGTAAAACTTTATTTAGTCCATCTTGAAGCAATGTAACAACTTCACCAGTATATACTAGTTCTTTAAGTACATTTTTAGGAGCACTGTTGGTGATTGCATCTTTTATTTTATCATTCATTATTAATACTTCTAGTATTGCAAGACGACCTTTATAACCATGGTTACAATGTTCACATCCTTCTTTATTTGCTATAAACATCTCATTTACTTCTTTACCAAGTACTGTTCTAAATACTTGTTTTTCATATTCTGTTGTTGCTCTTTTAATTCTGCAGTGAGGACATACTTGTCTTGCTAGTCTTTGAGATATTATTCCTTCTAAGCTACTACCTAGTAAGTATCTTTCAACATCCATATCTGTAAGACGTTCAATTGTATTTAGACTGTTATTAGTGTGAAGTGTGCTTAATACTAAGTGACCAGTAATAGATGCTCTTACTGCTATTCTTGCTGTTTCATCGTCACGAATTTCACCAATCATTATAATATTTGGGTCTTGACGAAGAATACTTCTTAAGACGGTGGCAAATGATAGACCAATTTCTGTTTGAACTTGTACTTGGTTAATTCCTTCTATATCCATTTCGACTGGGTCTTCAACTGTTATTATATTAACACTTTCTGTATTTAATTTTTGTAAGATTGAGTAAAGTGTAGTAGATTTACCGGTACCAGTAGCACCAGTAACAAGTATAATACCATTTGGTATTCTTATTAGTTTATTTATTTTTTCCATACTTTCTTTACTAAATCCTAAGTTATCAAGGCCTGCTAGACTCATTGAGTAGTCAAGTATACGAATAACTATTTTTTCAGCATTGTTTGTTGGAAGAGTAGATACACGAAGGTCCAAAAGTCTTTCTCCAATTTTACTTTTAATAGCACCATCTTGAGGAAGACGAGTTTCCATTATGTTCATGCCTGCAATCATTTTAATACGACTTATCATGTTTCTTTTATATTTATTAGGTACAACGCCATAGTCACTTAATATACCATCTATTCTAAAACGAATTTTTAAATCATCTTTTGTAGGATCAAAGTGTATGTCACTAGCGCCTTTATTAACTGCATCAATTATTATTTCGTTTGCTATTTCAACGATAGGGATTTTTTCAAAATTAAATTCTTTCATTTAAGCACCTTCTTATTCTAATATTTATTATAATATAAATGGGTTATTTTAACAAGGGATAAATCTTATAAAAGTTAATGTTACTCATAGTATAAAATTTAATAATTCTTTTGTTTTATGCTTATTTATGTTATTATAATTGTAGGTGAATAGGTATGAATAATAAAAAGGGATTTACTTTAGTTGAAATTACTCTTAGTATTGTTTTAGTTTTGATGTTAGCACTTTTAGTAGTACCAAGTTTAATTAATTATGATGGAAGTGCTAAAGAGAAATTATATGAATCTAAAGTTAAAATTATATTAGATGGAGCTTATTCATATGGAAAAGATAATATAGATATTTTAAGTGAAAGTTGTACTGATGTTACAGTTTCAAATTTAATACAAATGGAATATTTAGAAGCAGATGATGAAAGTCAAACACAAATATTAAATCCTATTGATAATAGTTCTATGAATAATTTAATTATATGTGTAACTTATAGTGAGGGACGAGTTAATACCAAAGTTAAGTAGGTGGGTTAATGGACTTTAATAATTTATTAGGTTTATTTAAAAAAAATGAAATAGAAAAAGATACAGAAAGTTTAGAAATTTCTTTTTTGGATATCAGAAATTATAATTTTCTATCTAACTTTAAAAAATTAAAGAAGTTAAAAATAAATGGTGAGGGTGTTTTAAGTAAAAAAGATTATGATTATTTTAATAGTTTAGGTATAAGTGTATTAGAATTTAATAAACCTGTTTTTGATATTAAAGTGTTTTTTCCTTGTTCTTATTTATATGACTCAAAAAAATATTATTTTATTTATAAAGATATGTTAGTTATAATTCCATTTCTTAATAAAAGAGAAAGTAGCAAAGTAAATTTATGTATAGAAGATGAGAAAGATTTAGTAAAGTTATCTAGTTATATAAATATTAAAAATATTAAATTATTAAATGTTTTTTATTTGAATACTAAAGTTAGAGTTAGTTTTTTTAAAGATAGTGTTAGTTTGTTTATTAATTCTAAAGATATTTTAGAAGTAAAAAAATTAGTAGATTATTTTGTAAGTATTGGTAAAAAAATAGATAAACTTGATATAGAAATGGAAGAAGTAAATGATATTGTATCAAATTTAGAAGTTATAAATAGTATTAAATTTAATAGTTGTTATTATTATTCTAGTTATAAAGATAATGTATATAGTTTTAAGTTAGAAAAAAATAATGTTATGGTTATTGTAAGAGACACTAATCCTTTAATTATAAAAGAGATTTATGATTATTTAATCATTAAAAAATTTAATATAAGTAAATATGAAGTAAGATTATATGATAGTGATAAATATGATAATGATTATTCTTCTTTACTTTATATTTCTAAAAATACAGATTTAGTTATTAAGTATGATATAGTGTCTCAATGTAATTTGGATGAGTTTTTACGTTATCAAGAGACTATTAGATGGTATAGAAGTTTAATTACTGATTATAGTTTAAGTCCTTTAGAAAAGTTAGTATATGGGTATGATATTGTTAAAACTTTTAAGTATAATGAGTCTTTAAATGATAAGTATTTAGCTAGAATACCTCATAAGATAATTGAAACAAATAATATAGTGTGTGTAGGTTTTTCTTATTTAT
>CANPXI010000076.1 GCA_947585885.1 uncultured Bacilli bacterium | reverse complement strand
TCCTGTACATAATTAATTCCCATTTTTGTACATACTTAAATTCCCATTTTTGTACATTTTTATATTGACATTAACAACTCTTCTAAGAATTAGGTAAAACATAATCTAGAGACACCCAACAACGAGAAGTCAGATGTTCATTTTTATTTTGTCTAAGTTTCCTTTGACATATTCATAATAACATAATTTTAATTATTTTACAAGTTAGCTTTCAATTAAAAGTTTATATTACAGATTAATACCATCAATACTAGTACTATAAAGCCATTCTTTTAAATCTTTATTATCCCCTGTTTCATAGAATTTAATTAACTTTTCAAAAAATAATGGTTGATTTTCTTCTGCAATTGATATTATTCCACATCCATTATCTATCATTATTTTATTAGCAAATAGCATAGCAACTCTCTTATTTCCATCAATAAATATTTGACTTCTCATAATATAAAGCATAACTTCAATTGCTATTTCAGTTTTTGTTTTTTCTTTCTGATTTAATATTTCTTCTAAATCTTCTTTAATTTTACTTTCAAAAGGAAATTCTGGTTTCCAAGAAGTTCCACCAATATTAACAGGAGTACTTCTTAACTTACCTAAATCTTGATCTAAAACTAATTTATCACAAACCAATTTATGTAAATAACATAATACTTTAAAATCATAATTAATATCATCATTTTCTAATATAAATTGCCAAGCATATTTCAAATTATTAATTTTAACTATATTATCGACTGTTAGTCCATTAACTATCCCACCATCGTAAATGACTTGAGTTTCAGGATAAGTAACTCCGATACCTTCTAGTCTAGCACTTTTCCATATATAATCAACTATATTTCTTTTAGCAATAAATACATTTTGTTCCCTAGTTAAATTAAATTTATCTTTCATAGTTCAACTCCTTTCATATAACATTATATCATATTCTTTATGTTACTTTTCTAATAATATTTTACAAAAAACAAAATTAAAAATCATAACAACACCTGTAGCAAATATCTTTACAATTAAATAACTAATACCCGCGACTTCTACTCCTAAATACATAATAAGTTCAGTAAGAAGAAGTCCTATAAAACTAAGAACAATAAAAGGAATAACCCTATTACTAGTCCCTTTTACTATAAAAACATACTTAACACTTAAAATATAATTTATAATAACAGAGATCGTAAAAGCAAGCATAGTAGAAATAAACAAATTAACATTAAGTATCTCTTTAAAAAATATAAGAGATAAATAATCTATCAAAAATGCAATAACACCTACTACACCAAACTTCATAATTTGCATAAATAAATTACTATTTAATATTTTCTTCATTTCTTCTCCCTATTAAAATAAGTTCAAATAACTGTCTATGTTTTTTTACAACAACTTCAAGTATAATTCCACACACAAGCATTAAAATAGAAATAATAAGTAAGAACCCAGCAAAAATTAATGTAGGAAATCTAGGAACTAACCCAGTCTTAAAATAAGTAACAAAAACAGGTGTGCCAAAAATTATAGAAAGCACAAAGAACACTAAACTAATAAGTCCAAAAAACATTAAAGGTCTGTACTCTTTAAATAATCTCATAATAGTTTTAATAACTTTAACCCCGTCACTTACTGTATTAAGTTTAGATTCACTTCCCTTAGGTCTATCTCTATATTGAACAGGTATTTCTTTTAAATAAAAATTCTTATCTAAAGCATGTATAGTCATCTCAGTTTCAATCTCAAATCCCTTAGATAATATAGGAAAAGTCTTAACAAACTCATAACTAAAAGCTCTATAACCTGTCATAATATCTCTAACATTACTTTTAAACAAAAAATTAATTAACCCTCTTACAAGAACATTTCCAAAATTATGAAATGGTCTTTTATTTTCTGTAAAATAAGTACTAGAAAGCCTATCTCCTATAACCATATCAACATTTTGGTTAAGCACATAGTCACACATTTCTCTAGCATTTTCAGCAGGATATGTATCATCTCCATCTATCATTAAATAACAATCAGCATCTATTTCTTTAAACATAGTTCTAATAACATTACCTTTTCCTTGTCTATACTCATATCTAAGAGTTGCCCCAGCATCTATTGCTAACTTATCAGTCCCATCAGTACTATTATTATCATAAACATAAATATCTGCTTCTGGTAAAACCCTTTTATAATCACTAATAACTTTTTGAATAGTAAGTGCTTCATTATAACAAGGTATCAAAACTGCTATCCTCTTTTTCATAACATCCTCTTTTCAAACATAAATCATTATACAAACATTAAATACTGCTGTCAATTACCCCTTCTTTTATAAATATACCCGCGTTTAGTAGAAGAGCAAATACAAATGGTAAAGCATATCTAAAATAAGAATTCGCAGGAGATGCAATACATACTAAAAATAACACAAAACAAGGTGACAAATAAATAAGATATCTATATTTCTTCTTATAAAACAAATAACTAAACATAAATAACAAATACCATACATTAAGTCCAATATTTAAAAGTAAACAAGTAGGTGGTAAATAAGGAGTCACATTACCTAAAACACTAAGAACACCTCTTAAAATATTAAGTCCGTTATAATGGTAATCAAACCCATTACTAACTATTCTATCGTCAAACTTAAAGTAAATAAACCAACTTAATTTTAATGGGTAATAATATCCATAAGTATTACTAATAGTCGCTTCTATATAAGTAACTGGATGCTTTTTAAGTTCTTCTAGCCATACATTAAAATAATTCTTTAAGTCTTCATCTGTTGCATACTTATTAAATTTATTTTTAACGGGGTCTGCTAAATCTGAGTCATATCTACTAGATAAAGTATCATAACTAAGAACTTTATCTATAACACTCTTTTCTTCTTCCGTTACTTCATTATTATGTTCTTTTACATATCTAGCAGTTTGTTGAAAAGGAATACTAAGCATCTCTCTTACACTAGAAGGAGTAACCTTAAAATACGGAAGAATTAAATCATTATAAGAAAAATTAAACAATAAAACAAACACTACTAAAACTAAAGTCTTTAACTTATAAACATAATTCTTCTTAATAAATAAAAGTAAAGGTAAACTAAGTATAATAGTATGAAATCCATTATTTCTAAATAACATAATTAATATAAACAAAATAAATAACTTAAACATATCACTAACTAAAATATTATCTTTTTTAATAAGCTTATATAAACTAATAATATAAAGAATAACAAAACTACCAAAAATAACATCTTTAACAGAAGACATACTATAAAAAGGAAAAATAGGAAGAAAACTATAAACAAGTAACATAAAAATTAAATAATTATCCTTTAATTTAATATCTTTTAAAAACTTAATAGTATAACTAAGTGTACTAGATAAAATTAAAATTTGAATAATACTATATAAAAATAATCCTAAATTAACATTATTTATAATAGTCCCAATTTTAACACAAAAGCCAAGTAATAATGTATGTATAACTGGATGATGATTAGTAATTGTAACATTTGGATCTAACATAATAGAATAATCAGAGTACTTATTAGGTATATGAAAAAATTGTCTAATTTGAAAAGATGGGTCAGGTGACAAAATCGCAGGATAAAACCCTATTATATAAGGCATCCAACAAATAATCATAAATATTAAACTAAATAAAAATGTATGTTTTTGAAATAAATCATAAAGTTTACTCATTTTAATTCTTTTAAACTTAAAAAATTTAATTTTTTTACTATCTAACTTATCAAATAATTTATTTAAAATAAAATAAATAATAAACACTAAAAAAATAAATAAAGCTAAACTTAAAAATATACGACTAAATAAAAATTCAAAACTATCACTAATTAAAAAAGAAGTTCCAATAATTATAAAAATACTATAAATAAAACTTAATATTAAAGTTATAGCTTTCTTTCTATGATTTTTCACTAGCTCTATTCACCTCTTATGATAAATAAATTGTAACACAAAAAAATACTTAAATAAACTAAGTACTTCTATTTATTCTTTTTAAACCTAATAGTGAAATTAGGAAACGCATTTGCAACTCTTCTTGTAAATATACCTTTAGTAGCCAAAACTTCTCTAACTTTCTTACTAACTTCTTCTGTTGTATCTTTAAGTACACTATTACTTACTCCCTTAATATTATAAATAATCTTAGTTGAAACAGATAAATCTATTATAAATATAACAAATAGTATTGAAGTAACTACTTTTAATAAAACTGGGTTTATTAAATGAATAATTTTAACAAAGAAAGGATTAATAAATAAAACAATTAAAAGACCTAAAATACCAAAAGCAATCATATTACTAAGACAAATCCTTCCATTTAAATTAAATTTTTTATCTGAATAATCCCACCATCTAGTTTTAAAAATCTTCTCCATAAAATAACTAGCTAAATATTCAAGAATTGAGCATATTATCATAGCCATACAAGCAAGTGTTATTGGGTCACTTTTATATTTACTTAATAAAAGTAAAATAAGCATACTACCTACTCCATAAATTGGACACACAGGCCCGATTAAAAACCCTCTATTAACAAACTTTTTCTCAACAGGATAACACACGATTACTTCCATAACCCACCCCATAAAAGAATAAATAAAAAATAACATAATACCAACAAACACTTTATACATAATATCTTCTCCTAAAATTATTATATCACAAACACTAATATATATCACTAATCTATATTTTTTATAAAAAAATTAATAAATACCCGACTTCCGTAGATAAAAATATCAAAAAAGTTTATTTTTTATTGAAAATAGGCTTTTCTTTTTAAAGTAAATATTGTATAATTATAATAGATATATGATAATATAATTTGGATGTGATAAAAATGTATTTAGATTGTTTTAAAAATTGTGGTAAACCATATTTGAGAGTAATGCAAAATTATTATAATA
>CANPXI010000075.1 GCA_947585885.1 uncultured Bacilli bacterium | reverse complement strand
CTTATAGACTTTGCACCAAATATCAATATTTCAAAATCTGTAATAATATCAGCAAACTGTGAAGAAAAAGAATTGAATGGTCATTATGAGGTAGAAGACTTCCTAGCCCCTAAATGGTACTATGATTTAATTAATACAAATGAATCTAAAGTAATTGTTATAAAGGATATAGATAGCATAACTAAAGAAGAACAATTAAAATTCAAAGAATTATTGGAATATAAACAAGTATCTACATTTAAGATACCAGAAAAAACAAGAATTATTTTAACTGCAAAAAATATAAATAAAGAGACAATTAATGAAGAAATTTATTCATTAGTTGCTCATATATGAGGAATAAATTATGAACTTTAATATTGAATCAATAAAAAGAAAAATGCTTGTAAAATATCCTTTCTTTGGAAGTGTAGTAGAAAATGTAAACTATAAAGAAAATAGAGAAATATCAACAGCAGGTACGGACGGACAAACAATATACTATAATCCAGAATTTTTAAAAAAACTTATACCAGATGAGCAAACTTTTATATTTGCGCATGAAGTATGTCATATAGCTTTCGACCATATAAAAAGAAGTGAAGGTAAAGATTCTAAAATATGGAATGTTGCAACTGATGGTGTAATAAACCAATTTTTAAAACGAGATGGCTTAAAAATTGTTGTAGGTGGCATAGATATTAAAGAAGCAATAAATTATGATGCTGAACAATTATATGATAAATTACTTAAAGAAAAACAAGAAAGTCAAAATGGACAAGGTATTCAACAAAATCTACAAGATTCATCATCTTCTGAACAAGTAGAACAATGCAAAGGGCAAAGTTCTTCAAATGAATCTCAACAACAAAGCAAAAATCAATCACAAGAACAAGATACTTCTTTATTAGAATCAGATTCTTCTATAGAACAAAATTATGATGTAGGTCATGATACTCATAGTATGTGGAAAGATGCAGTAAAAAAACAAAAAAAAGCTGAATTAAAGAAAAAAGAAGAATCAAAATCTTTTCAAAAACGAAATGAAATATTACAACAAGTAATAGATAAAATTAGTAAAATGGGTGAACGAAGTGCTTTTAATAAAAACTTAGAAGAAAAGAAAAAAGAATTAGAATCATTAAAACAAATATTATCAAAGCAAGTAATGGGTGCTGGAAAATCTACAAATAGAAATCAAATAATTTTAACTGATATAGGAAAATCTAAACCAATTATTGATTGGAGATATGTTTTAAGGGAAGCAATACAATATGATGTTGATTGGTCTTACAGAAATGCTAGTGTTGAAGATGGTGTTGTAAGTGCAAACTTAGAAGAACAAGCAATGCCAGAAACAGAAATCGTGTTAGATACAAGTGGTTCTATAGATAAATTATTACTTAAAAACTTTTTAAGAGAATGTAAAAACATTTTACAGCATTCAAAAGTAAAAGCTGGTTGTTTTGATACAGAATTTTATGGTTTTCAAGAAATAAGAACACTAGAAGACATTGAAAATATGAAGTTTATAGGTGGAGGAGGAACTGACTTTAATGTAGCAGTTCGAGCTTTTACCAAAAGAGTAGAAAATAAAATAATATTTACTGATGGAAATGCAAGTGTGCCTGATATTCTAATGAATGCTATATGGATTGTTTATGGAGAAACAAAAATTAATCCTAAAGGTGGAAAAGTAATACAAATAGATAATGAACAATTAGATAGATTATATTCTCATGAACAAAATTTATCTTATAAAAGAAAAAATAGATAATAAGAAGTTAAAAATTTATTAGCTTCTTTTTTATAATTAACTTAAAAGTTTTTCTAATCAAAAACTTTTTAATATTTAATTTCTAATATTGAATTTTATATATTATTCTGCTATTCTTAAATTATGGTAAAGTTATCAGGGGAGATATATATATGAAACATAAAACAAAACAAAAAGATTTAATATGTAGTTGTTGTGGATACGTTTATCCACTAAAAGTAGATATAGAAGTACAAAAAATAAAAGGATTTAAATACTGCTATTGTTTTAGATGCGGGCAAATTACAAAACACCAAACTATAGACAAATTTGATTTATACATGGCAGACTTAAAAAGTAAAACAGAAGAAGAACTAACACAAAAAGACAAAATACTTAAAAAAGCACTTAGAATTAAATAAACCAAAAGAACATATACTCTTACTAGGTGATCAAATTGAAAAAAACGTTCGAATACATTGCCTTAGTAGGAGTAACTTTATTTAGTTTTTACTATACAGATAGAGTAACAAAAATAATGAATTCTAAAGATCCAGTAATGGAAAATATAAAACAATATCAAACTGACACAAAAACAGCTTGTAAAGAAGGATATATTACAAGTGAAGGTGTAGTATTAGGAGTAAATGGAAGTATAGTAAACGTTAGTGAATCTTATAGTAATATGCAAGGAGTAGGATATGACCCATCTTTAATGGTTTGGGACGAAATATCTTGTGAAGTCACAAAAGAAACATCAATTGATAACTATATAATAAAAGGTAATGAAGCTACAAACAGTGTAAGCTTATTTATTAATGTAATAGATGCTTCTCTTTTAAAAGAAATAACAGAAATAAGTGATACAAAAAACGTAAAACTTAATCTTATACTAACAGGAAGTATTTTAGAAACAAATAAAGACCTAATAAAAGAATTAAGTACTAAAGGATATAACCTAATATATGGTGGAATAGAAGAAAATGATTTTAAAAAATACCTAAAAATATTAAAAGATTTCAATCAAAAAGATAACACTTACTGTATAAACTTAGGACTAAAAGACACTTTAGACATGTGTAAAAAGAAAAACATAAACAGTATAAAAACAAATAATATATATACAAATAGCATACTTTTAAACACAAAGAAAAACCTAGAAAAGGGTGGATTTTATGTATACAAAGAAAACAAAAACACTTTAGAAGAACTAAGCGCTACTATCAATTTTATTAAAGGAAAACAACTAAAAATAGTATCGTTAGAAGAAATACTTAACTAGCAAAACAAAAATGTATAAAATAAATTACAAAATTAGTCAAAATCTATTGACTTTTTTTGTCGTATAGGGTATAATTAACACGTAAATTCACAAAGGGGGTATTTAAAATGAATAGTGAATTAATAAAAAAACTTAGAGATTTATTAGAAAAAAAAGAAAATGAAATTACAGAAGTAAAAGAAGAATATGAAAGACTTACTAAAATAGACTACGAACCAACTAGAGAAGACAAAGCTAGAATTAAAGAGATAAGAAAGGAAATCTCACCAATAGCTTCTGACATTAAAGAAATAAGTGAAGATATTGAGTATCTTGAAGAATTAAACCAAGATATAGAAGAATTAGAAATGGCTAAAGAAACTATTACTTCAGAAAAAGCAAAAGAAGTAATAGAATCTGAACTTGAAAGCAAAAAAGAAACTAGAGATAGTTTTGTTGAAAACCTTGAAGAAAAATATGAAGATGAATTAAAAGAAGAACAAGAAGAAAATACTGATGCTTTATTAGAAGAAGATGAAGAAGAACTAGAAGAAAAGAAACCAGTAAATAAAAAGAAAGTAGCTGTAAGCGTAGTAGCAATATTATTAGCTTTAGGTATTGGTGTAGGTCTTGGAAGATGTTCTAAAAAACCTAATGAAAAACAAAATCCAGATCCAACACCAAGTACAGGAGTAACTGATACTTTAGAACCAGCTAAACCAGCACCTACTCCAAGTGCAGTTATAGATGATTTAAAATTTACTGATATAAACGATAAAGAACAAGTAGCTGAAAGAGCAGCAGAAATATTAACTGACTTTAATGATTTAGCTCCAGAACTTGGAATAAATGAAGACGATATTATAGATATATTAAATTATATAAATGGTGGAGTAGTTAATGAAACTAGTAGAGAAGCTACATTATTTGTAATTACAGAGATAGAAGAACTAATGAATAATGAAATGAACTACACAGTTGACTACTTAAATAAAGGTGAATCAGGACATGTTAAACCTAGTCATACAGTAGACTATAGTAAATTCTATTTAGATGGTTCACAAGGACAAAAACTTGCTAAAGAAGTATCTGATTTAAGAAGTAAAATGATAAATAACCCAGAACAAATACAAGAAACATCTACAGAATTCACAAAATTATTAATGAACTCTTGGTATTTAAATGGTAATGGTGTAATAAGTGCATATGCTTTAGAAACTTCAGGTATGGAAGCATTAACAGATAAATTATTCTTAAGTACAGCAATGATTGCTGGAACACAAGATGTAGTAGTTATAAATCCATTAACTGGGGATGAAGAAACATTAGTGCATATAATAGATGAAATCAACAAAGCTGATTGTCCACAAGAAATGAAAGCCGATAATGGTGAAGTATTTACAAAATATGTTAATAAATTTAGTTATGATTTAGAAGGTATGTTAAAAGAAGCAGTATATAATAAACAAGCATATGAAGAAAACTTTGGACGTACACTTTCAAATAATTAGTAAGGGGGAAATGTTATGTATAGTAGTGAAAAAAATCCAGGAATAAATTGGAAAGATTTAATTATTAAAGCTATATTCTTAGTAATATTCTTATTACTATTAGTATGGTTATTCCCTAAAGTTCCAAATATGAAACCATTCTATAGTAATATATTTAGGGAAAACATAAAATATATGCAAGATGCAGCTGAAAGTTATTATACAACAGATAAATTACCTAAAAATGTAGGTGATACTGCTGAAATGACTTTACAAGAAATGATCGACAAAAACTTAATATTACCTTTCGTTGATGAAGATGGTAATTCATGTGATACAAAAGCATCTTACGTACAAGTAACAAAAAATAAAAATGATTACACATTAAGAGTTAATCTAGTATGTCCTAAAGAAGAAAATCATGTTGATAAAACTCTAGGATGTTATGAATACTGTGAAACTTGTAAAGAGGAAATTGAATATCAATTC
>CANPXI010000074.1 GCA_947585885.1 uncultured Bacilli bacterium | reverse complement strand
GTAGAATAAGTCTACTTAGTCTAGAAGAAGAACAAGAAATAAGTAAAAGAATAGCTTCAGGTGATGAAGACGCAAAAAGAACACTTGCTGAATGTAATCTTCGTCTAGTAGTTAGTATTGCTAAAAGATATGTTGGTCGTGGTCTCTTATTTTTAGACCTTATTCAAGAAGGTAATATTGGCCTAATGAAAGCGGTAGAAAAATTTGATTACGATAAAGGTTACAAATTTTCAACATATGCTACTTGGTGGATACGTCAAGCAATCACAAGAGCTCTAGCAGACCAAGCAAGAACAATACGTGTTCCAGTTCATATGGTAGAAACAATAAACAAAATGGCTAGAATAGAAAGACAAATGGCCTTAGACTTAAATCGTGAACCTACAGAAGAAGAACTTGCTAAAAAAATGGGACTAAGTTTAGATAAAATAATTGAAATAAAGAAAATAAGTCAAGATCCAGTAAGTTTAGAAACACCAATTGGTGAAGAAGATGATAGCCACCTAGGTGATTTCCTAGCAGATGAAAGAACTATGTCTCCTGAAGAATACACAACATATGAAATGCTAAAAGAAGAACTAAAAAAAGTACTTGAAACACTAACAAAAAGAGAAGAAGAAGTACTTGCACTTCGTTTTGGACTATATGATGGAACTTGTCATACACTAGAAGAAGTAGGTAAAAAATTTGGTGTAACAAGGGAAAGAATACGTCAAATAGAAGCAAAAGCACTAAGAAAACTCCGTCATCCATCTCGTGCTAAAAAACTAAAGGATTTCTTAATTGACTAGATTAGAAAAAATATCTTCATATATAAATAATGATGAACTAGTGCTTGATGTCGGATGCGATCAAGCACTTCTTAGTATAATGCTTGCAAAAAGAGGAATATTTAGTATTGCTTCTGACTTAAGAGAAAACATAATAAAAAAAGCACAAAAAAACGTACCTGAAGATTTAAAAAAATATATAACTTTTAGAGTAGGAGACGGAATAACACTAAATAGTGATGAAACAAACTATACTTTAGTTATGTCAGGAATGGGTTCATATTTAATACTTAAAATATTAAATAGTACTCCCCGTAAATTTAAAAAAATAATAACAATATCTAATAATAACCACGATATATTAAGAAAAAATATGTTAGATTTAGGTTACATAATAGATAAAGAAGAAATAATAAAAGAAAAAAATAAATATTATAACCTAATAATATTTAAAGAAGGAAAAACTGAATATACAAAAGAAGAATTATTAATTGGTAAAAACCATCAAAACGTGCGTCTTCTAAAAGAAAAAAATAAATTTTTAATAGACAAATATGAAAAAATAATAAAAAACATTTCAAAACAAACTGAAATAGAAGAATTAGAAGAAAAAATAAACATATTAAAACAAAATATCTAATTCTTTTTTATTGGAAAAATGTAAGAGTATCTAAATTAATATTGCCTCTTTCATCACTTTTTTTCTTAATAATACTAACTGGTCTTTCAAATGCTTTAGCTTCCTTTATCTTCTCTTCTTTAATACTTTCCTTTACTGAACTCACTGTACTAAAAGCACTCCTAACATTCTTTACAATAGGACTTACTTGCTTATAAATAGGGATAGCTTTATTAAACATACCTAAAGTTTCATTAAACCCGCTTATAATTTTACTAAAATTAATAGCCATAGAACTTCACCTATAATATTATATTAAAAATAGGAAAAAAGATTTACTTAAAACATAAAATTTGATATAATCTATTCGTATTTAGTTAATGACGTATGAAAGTAGTTTTAATTTAAATATTTAGAGAGTTAATGTAAGGTGAAAATTAACATTTAATTAAAATGAAATTACACATACTGAAACTATTAGGTTACGCTTTATAGTAAAAAGAGTATAGAAATATAAATTAAGGTGGTACCGCTGAACTTGTCAGTCCTTTAGTATCATCTTTTTATTTAGGAGGAAAACATGACACTTTATGAAGAATTAAAAGAAAGAGGCTTAATTGAAAGTATAACAAGTGATGATTTAATTGATGAGTTAAATAATGGTAGCTTAAACTTTTACATAGGAACAGACCCAACTGCTGATAGCTTGCATATTGGACACTTATCTAGTATGTTAGTAGCCCTTCGCTTAAAACAAGCAGGACACCATCCATACATTTTAGTAGGTGGTGGAACAGGTTTAATTGGTGACCCAAGAAGTACAAAAGAAAGAGACGTAATAAGTAAAGAAGTATTAAATAAAAACTATGAAAGTTTAAAAGAACAAATATCTAATCTTTTTGGTTGTGATTTAGTAAATAACTATGACTGGTATAAAGACGTAAACTTTATCGATTACCTAAGAGATTATGGTAAATTCTTTAATGTAAACTATATGCTTAATAAAGAAACAGTAAAATCTAGACTTGAAAGTGGAATAAGTTATACAGAGTTTTCTTATATGATTTTGCAATCAATTGACTTTTTACACTTATATGAAAGTAATAATGTAACACTACAAATTGGTGGACAAGATCAATGGGGTAATATCACTAGTGGCTTAGAACTTATAAGAAAAAAACACGGAGACAATGCTATCTGCTATGGTTTAACTATGCCTTTAATTACAAAAAAAGATGGAACAAAATTTGGTAAAAGTGAAAGTGGAGCAATCTGGCTAGATAAAAACAAAACATCAAGTTATGAAATGTACCAATTCTTACTAAATAGTGAAGACGAAAAAGTAATTGATTACCTAAAAAAACTAACTTTCCTTTCATTAGATGAAATAAAAGAGTTAGAAATAAGTCTAAAAGAACACCCAGAAAAAAGAGAAGCAGGTAAACGTCTTGCTTATGATGTAGTAAAATTCATTCACGGGAAAGAAGAAGCAGAACAAGCTAAAAAAACAAGTGAAGAAGTTTTTAGTGGTAAAATAAATGAAAACATGCCAACTGTAAAAATAGAAGAAAAAGAAATAAATATCTTAGACTTACTAGTAAAAACAAACCTAGTAACAAGTAAAAGTGAAGCAAGAAGACTAACAGAACAAGGTGGAATAAAAATAAATAACGAAAAAATAACAGACACAAACTTTGTAGTTAAAATAGATAACACTACAGTTCAAAAAGGAAAAAAGACAATAATAAAAGTAGAAAGCGAATAAAACACTTTCTATTTTTTCATATATTTTGTATAATATAATTGTGATTAATATGATAGAAAAAATAAGAGAAAAAACTGATAATTTTATGAATAATCTATTTATATTTGGGTTATTACTTTTTTCGTACATTTATGTTCCAAGTATAGTAGCATCTCTAATATTTCATTTTACACCATTAAATGAAGAGTTTTGTTCAATTATAGGTAACATTGTATACGTTATAATTTTATTAATAATCTATAACAAAATGTTTAAAGAAAAAATAAAAGACTATAAAGAAAACTTTTCAGATTACTTTGGTATAAGTCTAAAATACTGGGGAATAGGCTTTTTAGTATTAATTATAAGTAACCTAATATTAAATACATTTATATTTAATGGTAACATAGCAACTAACGAAACAGAAGTAAGGTCCTTTATAAGTAGTAATTTAGTAATAGGTTTTATATCTGTAGTATTTCTTGCTCCTTTAGTTGAAGAAATGATATTTAGGTTTGGAATAAGAAAAGTAACAGGTAAAACAAAATTTTTTCCATTAATAAGTGCTTTATGCTTTGGACTTCCTCATGCATTAACAGGAATAACTTCACCTCTTGAACTACTATACGTAATACCTTACGGAGCTTTAGGTTATGCATTTGGCTGCATCTATAACAAAACAGACAACATATTATGTTCTACAAGTATGCATATGTTACATAATCTAGTGAGTTTCTTAGCAATACTATCTGTAATGTAAGGAGTACTTATGGAAAAAAAAGAAGAATCAAAAACAAAAAATAAAATAATAAATATACTGATATTATTGATAATTTTTATAGTATCAGTTTTCATGTATGCAAAATATGTTGAACCATCTAATTTAAAAGTAAAAGAATATAGAGTATCATCTAAAAAAATACCAGAAAACTTTAGTGGAACAAAAATAATATTTTTTACTGATTTATTATTTGGTAGTACTGTAAGTAATGTAGAAGTAGAAAACCTAATAAAAAAAATAAACACACTAAAACCTGATATAGTTTTATATGGAGGTAACTTATTAGATTCAAGTTATAAAATAAATGATAAAGAAAAAGAAGAATTAATAAAAAATCTAAAAAAAATAGATGCCTCTTTAGGTAAATATACAACCCTTAGTAACGATAATAAAACTAGTGAAGAAATACTTGAACAAAGTGACTTTAAAATACTAAATAACATAAAAGAAACAATATATAACGAAAGCTTAACACCAATAAATTTAATCGGTCTTTCAAGTTATAATAAAGGTGAATATAATATAATAGATAGTTTTAAATTTACAGAAGAAGAAAAAGACAATTACTTAATACTCTTAACTCACGAACCAGACATAATAGATAAAGTATTAAAACAAGAAAAAACTCCTGACTTAATACTAGCTGGTAATACTTTAGGAGGAGAAATAAATGTTCCTTTTTACGGACCTCTATACAAATTTAGTGGAAGTAAAAAATATTATGAAGAAACATATGAAAAAGGTAGTACTAAAATATTTATATCAAATGGTCTAGGTACAAAAAAAATACATTTAAGACTAAACAATACCCCATCAATAACACTATTTAGGTTAAAATCTATTCACTAAAAACAAAAACACTTCATACATTAAAGTAAGAGGTGTTTTTTATGTATCAAAATTATTACATGCCAAGAAGTGTATCATATAAAAGTGATAGATTTGTTCCATTTGCTGGGCCATTTTTATTAGGTGCACTAACTGGTGGAGTAGCAGTAGGCGCAGTAGGTGCTGCTAATAATAGACCAAGACCATATCCATATAGACCATACCCATATGGTAATTACGGATACGGCTACGGTTATGGTGCGCCTTTTATATTCTAATTAAGTGGTAAAATAATCTTACAAAGTGTTCCTTTACCAATAGTAGAAGTATAAATAAAATTACCATTATGTGCTTCAATAATTTCTTTACTAAGACTAACTCCAAGACC
>CANPXI010000073.1 GCA_947585885.1 uncultured Bacilli bacterium | reverse complement strand
TTAGAAATTATTACAGCATCCTTCAGTTACATTACATACTTCATTTTCTTCACAACAAGTATAACAAGGACTATAAGTATGTTTGTAAATATGATGGTTTACTATTTTTGTATTTATTGGGCATACGTGAGGTACAGTATGAACATATTCTCTATGAATTATTCTTTCTTGAGGACATTCATATACTGGTGGCATTACTATTCCACTATTGCATCCCATATTCATACTCATCATTGGAGTAGAACTTACTGCTCCTGTACCTGTTACTTCTTCATACATTTTACTTGATTTGTTTTCGCTATAAGCCATTTCTTTACTTGATTCTACTTCGTAGCCATTATACATTCCATTATTTGTGTTATACACTTTACTCACTCCTTTTCATTTATATCTTATGAAAAGGTATGTATTTTGGTATAGGTATTTTTATTATTAATTATTTTCTATTAATTCTTTTAGTTTGTTTATTTGTCTATTTAGTATTAAACATAATCTATTTATTCTTGTATCAGAATATCCTGTTAAATGTTGATATTTATGAAGTAAATTATCAAACCATTCTACTAAACCATCTAACTTATTTATATCTATTCTTTTTATATTTTTTACTACTTTTATTATTTCATCAAAAGGTTTTATTTCATAGAATAATCTTCCTTCACCTGATATATGTAATTCTTCTTCATCATAGTAAGTGATATTTAAACTTTGTCCATTATCAAAAATAGGTGCTACATCTAGCCATTTTAAAGTATTTACATCTCTTATAATACCAAAGTTATTTAAGTGTCTATCTTCATTCATTATTAGAAAGTCTAATATATACATATTTTCTGTTTTTTCTCTTGCATCTTTTATACCATTTTTTTCTAATATATTTATGTATTCTTCATAGTCTTCAATATTATCATGTCTTACCATGTTGTTTTTTATTTGATAACAAGTTATTAGTTCTGTATCTTTTGTTATGAAACAAGGACATTTTGATACTACAGTATCTTTATAAGTATCAAGTGTATATTCTACATGATTAAATCCGAGTCTTTTACATATTTCACTAGCAAGTACTTCATTAAATGGTTGTAATGTTTCGTTTTTGTAACCACTTTTAAGTAAGTATCTAGTATTATTTTCTATTATCCAAGCTTTTTTTAGCATACCATCTGTAGTGTTATTTGGTGTTTTTAGTGATGTTTCTTTTGTTATAGTAGTACTATTTTTTGATAGGGATGCTTCCATAAATTCAGCATAGTCAAAATTATTATCAAAAAAGTTTATATCATCATATTTAATACTACTTTTATCAGGTTTTAACCAATATTGATCAGATAAAGATAAACCAAAGGCTTTATCTAATAGTTCATAAGGTGCAGTTATGTTAAGTCTATATAGAAGTAAATCTATTTTATCTCTCCAAGAAGGGATTCCTCTTCCTTTAAACAAATCACTGAGGTTAGTTCTAAAAGAGTCATTATTAATGTTATCTTTTTCATAAAAAGATTTTAATATATAGGGAGCATAGTAAATATTGTATAGTTCATAAATTTTTGTAAATACACTTGTTGCTGCATCATATTCAGCAAGTAATATTTCTATATTTTTATTCATTAATATTTTTTTCATTTAATCATCCCCTTTATAAAAAAGAAGGTATTAATTAAAAGGGCATTTTCATATTACCATTTGTTATGTTTTTCATCATTGTTTTCATTTGTTCAAATTGGTTTAGTAATCTATTAACATCTTCTACTTTTGTTCCACTACCTTTAGCTATTCTTTGTTTTCTTGTCGCTTTTAATACTTCTGGGTGTTTTCTTTCATAAGGTGTCATAGATAAAACTATTGCTTCTACTCTTCCCATTAGTTTAGGATCTATTGATACGTTATTAAGTCCCATTTTTTTAGCACCAGGAAGTAGTTTTATTAAGTTTTCTAGAGGTCCTAGTTTTTTTATTTGTTTCATTTGATTTAAAAAGTCTTCTAAATCAAATTTACCTTTTTGCATTTTTTTAGCAGTGTTCATTGCTTCTTCTTCATCTATTATTTCACTTGCTTTTTCAGCTATTGATACTAAGTCACCCATTCCAAGTATTCTGTCTGCAATTCTTGTTGGTACAAATTCACTTAGTCCATCTAGTTTTTCAGAGTCACCTATTAATTTAATTGGTATGTTTGTTAGGTGTCTTAATGAAAGAGCTACTCCACCTTTAGTGTCTCCATCCATTTTTGTTAGTATTGAGCCTGTTAAAGTTAATTTTTCATTAAAGCCATTTATTACATTAATTGCGTCTTGTCCCATCATAGCATCAAGTACCAAAAGCGTTTCATTAGGATGAACTTCTTCACTTATTCTTTTTAATTCATCCATTAGTTCTTCATCTATTTGAAGACGACCTGCTGTGTCTATTAGAACATAATCATATCCTTTTTCTTTAGCATAAGCTATTCCATTTTTTGCTATTTCTACTGGATCTTTTTTACCTTCTTCATATACTTCTATATTTAAACTTTTTCCAAGTGTTTTAAGTTGATCTATGGCAGCTGGTCTATATACGTCACATGCTATAAACATAGGGTTTTTGTTATATTTTTTTCTTAGTAAGTTTCCTAGTTTACCTACAGTAGTTGTTTTACCACTACCTTGAAGACCACACATTAAAGTAATTGTAAAATTTTTGTCAATTATTAGAGGACTATTTTCTTTACCAAGTAAGTCTATTAGTTCATTTCTTATTATGCTTGCAAACATTTCACCTGGTTTTAAACTTTTTTTAACTTCTTCTCCTAGACATTTTTCTTTTACAGAATTAACAAACTCACCTACGATTTTATAGTTAACGTCTGCTTCTAATAATGCTAGTCTTACTTCTCTAGTCATTTCACTTATATTTTCTTCAGTAAGTACACCATAACCTTTTACTTTTGATATTATGTTATCTAATTTATCTCCTAAAAGTTCAAACATACTTTACACCTCCGTTTACTAATTATATCATAAATGTTTGATATTTATCATTAATTATACTATAATATTAGTATTTTTAAAGGAGGAAAATACTATGGAAAATATAAAAATTTATAAACAAGATAAAAAAGTATCAGTTAATACAATTAGTAATAAAACTTTTAATTTATATCCTATTGTAGCAAATGTAGATAAAATCAAAATCTTTAAAGAAGAATATTTAAAAACAATAAATGGAGAAATTACTTATAAAATTTTATGTACACATCCTGAATGGTTTTATTTTGATAAAGGTATTTATGATTTAGATAAAGCAGTTAAAAATAGATTTTGTGAATTCTCTTTATTACCTGTTTGTGGACATTATAAATTAGTTAATGATTATGTTAGTTATGGAGCTCAAGATAGTGAATTTTTAAAAGCTTTAAGATTTAGTGGTAAAAATATATTTATTTATACAAAAAGCGATATTGCTAAAAGAGGTAGGGTTTATTCTGTAACTCCTGTTATTAAGATTAATGAGGATTTATATAATATAGAAATGATTAATCTTAGAAATTTCTCTTCAGTTACTACTAGAGATTTAAGTAGGTATAGTGATTTCTTTACTGTTTTAGATGAGCCTTATCAAATTATAGAGGAAGCAAGAATTGAAGACTTATATAGAACTGGTAAAATTAGTTTAAAACAATATAAGGAACAAGTTAAATCATATGAAAATGAAGAAATATTAGTTAAAACTTTAAGAAAATAAAACTGGAAAGCCAGTTTTATTTTTTATTCAAAAAACTTATTAATAGGAACTTTTAATACTTCACTTATTTTATATAGATTATATAAACTTATACCACTTTTTATCTTATCACTTTCTAGACTACCTATTAATGATACACTTACACCTATCTTTTTAGCTAAGTCACTTTGGGTCATATCTTTAACATTAGCATTATATAATAATCTATATCTTTTTATATTCTTTCCTACTTTTTTATTAAATATACTTTCATTTATCATATATACCTCTTAGTTGTCTGCAGATGCACAAGTATCATCTATTGTAACTGTATATGGAGTATTACTTGTTCCTTGACCAGACAACTGAACACATGATTTAAGAGAAAGTACTGGACGTATGACATCTGTCTCATATCGAAGGTGCGTATAGCTCAATCGTCCCGGCCAACTACCACTACCAATAACGTGCCATACGTACCCATAGCCGTCGGAATCCGCATATGTCGGACTCATTGTCCACCAATAATTTCCTCCGGTTACACTACTGTTACTACTATTTAAATAGAAGTAAGCTTTTGATGCATTTTGACCATCTTCTCCTCCTGCATATACAACTTCATCCACTGTCATTAAGGCTACTGGATATGTTAATTGTTCATTTCCAATATTCTTGTTATTATTCGTTGTGAATAAATCCTTCTTTCTTTCTGTTTCTATACTTGAATCTGAAAACATTGAACCATCAGGTTTTACCCCACATTTAAATGAGGGATGGACCGATTCGTCATACCACAATCTATAATAAGCTCCATAGTGCATAGTTTCAGTATCCCATTGACCTCCGCTTCTATCATTACAGTATATTGCCGTTTTACTTATATATTTATCATAATTTTGAAGTAAATTTTCTTGATACCATTTATCTATTTTTGTTTTTACAGTTGAATCTTGTAAATTAGCTCTATTATTTGCTAAACTACCTGTCGTTCCATACATATATCCTACATACCTTGTGTTATCATATGATGAATTATATTTAAAACTTGTTGTACTACCATCACTTATATATCCTGAAGTCGTATTTGGACTTGTTCCTGCATATAATAGTCTTATACTTTCATCTTCATTCATTCTTATTATTCTCCAGTAGAAACCTGCAAATTGTACCCAGTTATCTGTTGCATTTCCTGTATAATAATAGACTTTTTCTCCAATTCCATCATTATTTAAATCTTCTGTATATTTTCCGTCCTCAAAGTGTTTTTCTGAGTTACTTATTACTGAACCAAATTTTTCTCTTTTTGTTGCATCTTTAAATTTTTCATCAAAGAATGCTAATGAATTACTTTTTGCTAATACTGCTGTTAATGTACATGTGTTATCCTGATTTACTCCTGTTACTGTTACTGTTGTTCCTGAATATCTTGCTGTTGCTCCTCCATTACAACTTGGTTGTACTCCTTCAAATGTATATCCATTATTTGGTGTTACATTATTAAATGTTACTGTTGCTCCTGTT
>CANPXI010000072.1 GCA_947585885.1 uncultured Bacilli bacterium | reverse complement strand
GACTTGTTCTATTATTTGTTAAATTTCCTGCAGTTCCATACATGTATCCTACATACATAGAATTATTATATTGACTGTTATATTGATATGTTTGATTTGCTCCTCCTATATAGCCTGTTGTTGTACTAGGACTATCTCCGGCATATAGTAATCTTAAGCCTCCATCTTCATTTGTTCTAATTATTCTCCAGTAAAAGTCTGCAAATTTTACCCAGTTATCTGGGTTTCCTGTAAAATAATAGACTTTATCTCCTGTTCCATTTTTATCTAAATCTTCTGTATACTTATCATCTTCATAATATAAATTTGCATCTGAAAATGCTGTACTAAAGTCAGTTCTCTTTTTTGCATTTGGATATTTATTTGCAAAGAAATCAGCTAGTGTATTCTTTTTTGCATTAAATGTGCATGTTATATTTTGACTTACACCTGTTACTGTTAATGTTGTTCCTGTATATTTTGGTGTCCCTGAAGTACAACTTGGTGTGACTCCTGTAAATGTATACCCACTATTGGCTTTTACATTATTAAATGTTACGCTTCCTCCTGTTAATGCTGAAGCTGTTAGTGTTGAAGTTGTTGCACTTCCTTCTCCTATTGTTCCGTTTGTTACTGTTAGTTTTACTGTTGGTAATGCTTTTATTGTGATTGTACATGTATTTGCTCCTGTTATATTATTTATTGTTACTTTTGTTCCACTTACACTTCCACTTGCTCCTCCATCACATGTTACTGTTGCATTTGTTAATGTGTATCCTGATTTTGCTGTTACATTAAATGTTGTACTTCCCACTCTTCCTACTGTTTTACTTACTGGTGCTGTTACTGTGGCACTGTTTGTTGGATTTGCTGCTAAACTTACTGTGTATCCATTCTTAAAATCTACTGTACATGTTGTTGGAGCACTTCCACTTGTTATTTTTGTTCCTTCTTTATCACTCCATGTTGCTTGTACATTATTCGTGCATTCTATTTTGTTTACTACATATGTATCTGCTGATGGGGCTTCTTCTTGTAATACTCCATTTAATGTATATTTTGTTATTATTACTTTTCCTTTACTATATATCCTATATGGATCACTTTTTGTTCCACTTCCTGTTACATTTAAATCACTTTCTAAATATACACTTGGTCTTATTCCTGATGAGGTTTCTTCTGTTGTTTCTTCTACTCCATTTGTTGTTATGTTATCTATTGATTCATTATTTATACTAAAATAACTATTACTTTCTGGTTTTAAATATGATTCAAGCCCTCCTAATAAGTTATATTCATATGTACTTATTAATCCTATGTTTGCTGGAAATAAACTTGTTGTTGTACATCCACTTTCACTACAATTAAACTTTGTTGTTGAATGTATATAATTTTGGCTATTTTCTAATGTTCCACATATACTTGTTAAGTTATTTTTTATTTCTGTCTTTTTACTTGTTGCTCTTACTTCATCACTTATTAGTTTTATTCCATCTGTATTTGTGCCTATTATTCTCCATAAGTTTTCACTTGCTGTTGGTTTTGTTGGATATTGTAGATAATTGTTTGTTGTTTCTCCTCCATATCTACAATTATCTTCTTTACAACTATTTTCTTTTTCTATTATATCTTTTAAATTATGTTCTTCTTTATAATTTAATGTTTTATCTGTTTCTTGATTTATTTTTTTATATCCATTTAATACTATTATTTCCTCGTTATGTGTGTATCCTCCATTTACTTTAAATTCTACTTCTATATTTTCTGTTGCTTCTATTACTACTGTTACTATCTTTTCATATATATCTTTATTTTCTTTACTTATCTTTCCTGTTGGTTTCCATCCTGTTGTACTTGCATATGATACTGTTCCACTTCCACTTAATATCTTATATTCTAAATCATATCTACTATCTATTTCATTAAGTGAAGTTATTTTTACTTTTATTACTGAAGTTGTTCCTTTAGATACTGTTACTTTATTTTTATCTATACTTTCTCCTCCACCAGTACTCTCTATATCTATTCCATATATAAGTTCACTTACTAACATTTCACTTGCTTTAAAATCTTTTGTATTTATTATAAATGCAGAGTATGTTAAACTTAGTGTCATACTTAAAAGTATTAATATACTAAAAAACATTATCTTTTTACTTCTTATTATTCTTTTCATTCACTTCACCTATTCTATATAATTTTATTTTACAATTTATATTTATCAGTGTCAATGATATTTTATTATTTATATTGATAAACAAAATCATAAAAAAATATAACTATCTCTAGTTATATTTTGATAATCTTTTTAAAATTTATGTATTACTCTTCATTATTTAATATATTTTTATGCTTTTTAGCAAAATACATCATAGCTTTATCAAACTCATTATTATCTTTTAAGCCATCATAATATATATTGCCTTCTTTAACAGACAACTTTCTAATTAAAAAATCATTGTCATCTAAAAAATTAACTAAATATACATAAGTAACCCCATCTATATCTACTTGATCAACTTCAATATAAGTTTTATTATTTATAACTGTTGTTTCTACATTCATGCTAAATTAGCTCCTTTTTCTTCACTTTCTCCATCTAAAACACTTCTAATAATTTCTGCATTTTCATTACATACTTCTATAAATTTATCTAGTGATGGTTCACCTTTCTTATTAACATAACCATTTTTAACTAAATACTCATTAAGTGAATTAATATCCTTAAACTCTTCTGCTACATACTCACTTGCTAATTTCCCGTCTCCACTAGCATATTGTTTCAAATAATAAATAACAGAGTCTATATTACTTCTTCCACCGATTCCTACTTTATTATTTATGTTTTCAGCCATATCAGTACATACTGTACAAAAAGCATAATCAAATAGTCTACTATCAAGCTTTAATAAATCTTTAGCAATATCTTCTTGATTATAGAAAAATGTATCTCCATTTCTATGAGTATTTTGGTTAACTATAGAAATATTTTTAATGTCTAATATATCATTTTCTACTACATTAACAATTCCACCTATTTCTCTTGATAAATTAGTCATATTAAGTGGTGAATTTAAATTATCTACTGCATTTTTAACTAAAGTAACAGATCCAACTATAACAGTAGCGCTCAAAACTATAGATAAAATCTTAGCCTTAATTCTTCTTGCTTCCATATTATTAGTTCTAGTTCTTCTAATAACACTACTAGCACCTACAGAATTACTTCTTGCTAAATCAACATATCTACTTCTATCATTCATATCTATCTTACCTCTAGTATAAATATATAATAATAATTAATATGAGTCAATTAATTCACAAAAACTTTACAAAAGTTTTACTTATCCCATCACTTGTCCACCATTATTATGTATTACTTGCCCAGTTAAATAACTTGCCTCTTCACTTGCTAAAAACACAAATGTACTTCCTAACTCATAAGGGTTAGCCATTCTAGCCATTGCTGCATCCGCTCCAAGTGATGGAACTTTTTCTTTTACCCAACAAGCTGGTTGTAAAGGTGTCCAAAAGTAACCCGGTGCAATTGCATTAACCCTAATATTTTTAAGTGCTAAATTTCTCGCAAGTGCTCTTGTAAACCCAACAATCGCAGCCTTTGTTGTAACATAGTCAATTAGCTGAGGTTCCCCGTAAAAAGCAGTAACACTACTCAAATTTATTATAGAGTCCCCACTATGTAAATAAGGAACAACTTCTCTAGTTAAATAAAACATCCCATACACATTTACTTTCATAGTCTTATCAAATTGTTCGTCACTTATTCCTTCTAATTTATCTTGTTGATATTGTACCCCAGCATTATTAACTAAAATATTAATTTTACCAAATTTTTCTAAAGTAGTTTTAACAATTTCTTTAGAGAACTCTTTATCTCTAATATCCCCTTCTATTAAAAGACACTCTCCACCTAACTTTTCTATATACTCTTTAGTATACAATGCATCTTTTCTTTCATATAAATAAGGAATAACTACTTTAGCCCCTTCTTTAACAAAATAAACTGCACAAGTTCTACCAAGCCCACTATCTCCTCCAGTTATAATAGCTACCTTTCCTTTAAGCTTACCACTTCCCTTATAATTACAATCATCAAATTCTGGTAATGGTACCATTTTAAATTCAAGCCCAGGCTGTACTCCTTGTTCTTGCATAGGTGCTCCTAAATCATACTCTGTAACTTTTATTCCTTTCTTTTTATCATAAAAATATTTATAGTAATTGTTACCAAATTCATAATCAAAGTCCATAATTATCCTCCTAAAGTATTCTATGTAAAATACCCATAAGTGTTATAAAAAGTGTTTTCCTGTAAATACTAATAATGGTGATAAATATGCCTAATACACACTCAAGTATTTCTTTTGGTTTAGTAAACATTCCTATAATTATGAACCCAGTAATAAGAAACAACGATACTTCATTTAATCAACTACATAAAAAATGTTTAAACAGAGTTTCTTACATCAAATACTGTGAACACTGTAATGAAAAACTAAAAGAAAGTGACATAATAAAAGGATATGAATATGATAGAGATAAATACATAACATTTAAAAAAGAAGAACTAGATAAACTAAAACCAGAAAACGAAAAAGAAATCGAAATTGTATCATTTATAGACATAAAAGAAATAGACCCTAGTTACTTTGAAAAAAGTTACATAATAGAAACAGAAAAATCAAGTAAACCATATAACTTATTTTATGAAGCCCTTAAAAAAACAAAAAAAGTAGCACTTGCAAAAACAGTAATAGGAAGTAAATTCTACTATTGTATATTAAGACTTACTTTAAATGGAATAGTAATGACTACATTATTCTTTAAAGAAGAAGTAACACTTCCTGATAATATAAAAGAAACAAAAATAAATGATAAAGAGCTAGATTTAGCAATCAAACTAATAGAAGAAAGAACTAGTAAATTTGATCCATCTAAATTAGAAGACGAATACCAAAACAACATAAAAAATGCTATTAATGATAAACTAAATGGTAAAACTATTAAAGGAAAGAAAAAAGAAAAGAAGACTCAAGTTAATGACTTACTAGAAGCTTTAGAAAAGAGTCTTAAAAAGAAAAAATGACTTTATGGAAAAATAATAAAATAACTCCAATGCTTTTAAAAGAAATAGATAAACCATTTAGTAATAGTGACTATATTTATGAAATAAAATTTGATGGTGTACGTGCTCTTATATTTGTAAGTCCTAGTTATATAAAAATACAAAGTAGAAACAAAGAAGACTTAACTTAT
>CANPXI010000071.1 GCA_947585885.1 uncultured Bacilli bacterium | reverse complement strand
TTTAGAGCGGGCAATGATCCGGCTAAAAATCTGTTCAGAGCAACAGAATTAATTAAAAGTATTAATAATGTTGATAAGTTTTCTATTGATCCGATAATTGATGAATACAGAGATAACTCTTCTTCAGTTATTGATTATATAGATAATTCTGTTTTAATTTATCAAGACTATTCTCAAATAAAAAATATTCAAGATAGTATTTTAGAGCAAATGAAATATTATGATGATACATCATCTATGAATAAATTATCTGATTTAAAAAGTGATATGTGCTTTTATATTGATACTATTGATAATACAAGTAGATATGATATTGTTATAAGTGCTAAAAGAATTGAAAATTATAATAATGATAGAGAAAAGTATCTTTTTGATTTAAAAAAAGATAATGCTTTTTTATGTACTAAAGATAAGAAATTTGTAAAAGACTTAGGTATTAGTAAAGAAAAAGTTATTGATGAAGAGATATCTTCTGGTTTTATTTATAATAATGTTTGTTATTATACTAAAAATGATTTAATTATTAATAATCGAAAATTAAAGTATGATACTGGGTATAAATTAGGTAAAAAAATAAGTTCAATTGATAAGTTGGAAGTAGGAGACTATGTTGTTCATAAAAAACACGGTATTGGTGTTTATATGGGAATATCTACAATTTCTAAAAATGGAATGGATAAAGATTATATTTTAATAAAATATAAAGGTGATGATAAGTTATATTTATCTGTTGATAATTTAGATAAACTTTATAAATATTCTTCTAAAGATGGTGCTAAACCAACAATTTATAGATTAAATAGTTTGGAATGGCAAAAAACTAAAATGAAAATTAAACAAAAAGTTAAAGATATAAGCGAAGAATTAATAAAAATTTATAAAAATAGAAATTTAAGTACTGTTGTACCTTTTAACGAAGATACTGCTGAACAAAAGTTATTTGAAAATGAATTTCAATTTGAAGAAACACCAGACCAATTAAAAACAACTTTAGAAATAAAGAAAGATTTAGAAAGTTCTAAACCTATGGATAGACTATTATGTGGTGATGTAGGTTATGGTAAAACTGAAGTTATTTTTCGTGCAATGTTTAAATCTGTTATGAATAGTAAGCAAGTAATGTATTTATGTCCAACTACGTTGTTAAGTTATCAACAATATATGTCTGCAAAAGAAAGATTTAAAAGTTTTCCTGTAAATATTACTGTTTTAAATAGATATTCTACTGTTAAAGAAACAAAAGAAATAATAAGAGATTTAGAAAATGGAAAGATTGATATTGTTTTTGGAACACATAGATTATTAAGCGGGGATGTTAAGTTTAAAGATTTAGGGCTTTTAGTTATAGATGAAGAGCAAAGATTTGGTGTAATGCATAAGGAAAAAATTAAAGAAATTAAATCTAATGTTCATGTTTTAAGTGTTTCTGCTACACCAATACCAAGAAGTTTACAAATGAGTTTAATAGGAATAAGAGATTTGTCTTTAATTGAAACTCCACCAAAGAATAAATTTCCAGTTCAAACTTATGTAATTAATTATGACCCTTATATTTTAAGAGACGTTGTTTTAAAAGAAAAGGCGCGTAATGGACAAGTATTTATTTTGTATAATAAAGTGGAAGATATGGAAAGTATTGTTAATAGTTTTAAAAAGCTTATACCTGAAGTAAGTATTAATTATGCTCATGGAAAAATGAATAAAGATGAAATGCAAGATATTATGTATGAATTTAATCAAGGAAATTTTGATGTATTAATTAGTACTACTATTATTGAAAATGGTATTGATATACCAAATGCAAATACTATTGTTGTTATGAATGCAGATAGATTTGGACTTAGTCAGTTATATCAAATTCGTGGTAGAGTTGGTAGAGGTGATAGGCAAGCATATGCATATTTAATGTATGATAAAAGTAAAGTTTTAACTGAAACTGCTATTAAAAGATTAGATGCTATTAAAGAGTTTACTGAGCTTGGAAGTGGATATAAAATAGCTATGAGAGATTTAAGTATACGTGGAGCAGGAGATTTGCTTGGAAGAGAACAAGCTGGATTTATAGATTCAGTTGGAGTAGATATGTATATAGAACTTATTAATGAAGAGTTAAATGGAATAAAAGACGAAGAAGAAACTGAAGTTAAAATCGATGATGTCGCTAATCATATTGGTAAAGATTATACGGATGAAGATGCTGTAATTATTGATATTTATAAAAAAATATCTACTATTTCAAATTATCAAGAACTTAAAGAAGTTTATAAAGAAATAGAAGATAGATTTGGTATTGTGGATGAAAATTTAAATGTTTATATGTATCAAGAATTAGCGGAAAAGATTATCAATAAGTTAAATGTTAAAATTTTAATAAATGATAGTTCAAAATTTAGTTTTAGATTGGATGAAGATATTTATAAAAAATTGAATATTGAATCTTTATTCATTGAAGCAACTAAAATAAATTCTAGGTTTAATTTCGTTTATAGGGGAAGTTCTATAATTATTTCATTAAATAAAGTTAATTTAGAAAAACATTATATTATTTATATATGTGAACTTATGAATTATATATTAAAAGAAGTAGAAGCAAGTTAGTTTCTACTTTTATAATTTTCTTTACTTTTTTGTATTAATTCAAGTGCTTCATTTTTGTTATGAAAGTCTTTTATTTCTACTTTTATATTTTGTAATGTTTTATAGTTTTGAAAGAAATCTTTTATTTCTGCTTTTTGATGTTCTGTTAAATCTTCTAATTCATTAATTTCATCAAATCTTGGGTCTTTATCTACAACAGCTATTACTTTCTCGTCATGTTCACCATTATCTATAACTGTTAGGTAACCTAATACTCTTGCGCTTACCACACATCCTGGAAAAGTAGGATAAGAACTAAGTACTAATATATCTAAAGGATCATTATCTTCAGATAGTGTATCTTCGATAAAACCATATTCTCCTGGATAAGTTAATGCGCTATATAATACTCTATCTAATGTAATTCTACCTGTTTCTTTATTTACTTCATATTTATTTTTAGTTCCCATTGGGATTTCTATAATAGAATCAACTACGTTTTTCATATAATCACCTATAAAAAGTATAAAATATAATAATTATGTTGTCAAATAGTATAATTTATGATTTTTAAAGTAAAATAAAGTTAGAGGTGTGTATGAAAAATACTGGCGTTATAAGAAAAATCGATGAGTTAGGTAGAATTGTGGTACCTAAGGAAATAAGAAAAAGTTTGAATATTAAAAATGGTGAAGATGTTCAAATTTATATAGAAGAAGATAAAATTATTTTAAAAAAATATCAAAAAGCTTTATCAATTAAAGAAATGGCTGAAAAATATTTATCAAAATTAGGAAAATTAACAACAAATGATATAATAATAACTGATAAAGAAAAGGTTATTGTAAGTAATGTAAAGGAAATAGTGGATAAAAAAATAAGTAATAAAATTATTGGTTTAATTGATAATAGAAAGAGTGAAATTGGTTATTCATTAACTTTTGATGAAGAAAAGATTGATAAAAATTATTTTATTTTACCAATTATAAGTGATGCAGATGCAATTGGATCTATTATTTTACTTAGTAATAGTGATATAACAAATGAAGATAAGCTTTTAATTAATGTATTAAATTCTTTACTTAGCATAGAATTATATTAAACTACTTGAATTTTTTTAATGTTTGTGATATATTACTTTAGCAAATGAGTTTCTATGATTATTTTATTAATCATGGCGAAAGGAGAATGTTTATGAAAAAAGGAATTCATCCAGAACTAAAAGAATGTAAAGTTAAATGTGCATGTGGTAATGAGTTTACTGTAATGAGTACTAAGAGTGAAATAAATCTTGAAACTTGTAATAAATGTCATTCATTCTATACAGGTAAACATATGACTGCTAGAACTGGTAATGTACAAAAATTTAAAGAAAAATATGGTATTAAATAGTCAAATAAATGACTATTTTTTATTTTTCTATTTATTTTTTTATTTTTTATTTTATAATTATACTAAGGTGATGAATATGAAAGTCGGAATAGCTTCAGATCATAGGGGTTATAGATTAAAAGAAAGAGTAAAAAAGTATCTTAAAAGAAAGAAAATTGAATTTATTGATTATGGAACTGATTCAGGTGTAAGTGTAGATTATAACGATTATGCTTTAAAAGTTTGTAATGCTATTAATTCTGGCGAAGTTACTAATGGTATTCTTATATGCGGTACTGGAATTGGTATGTCAATAATGGCAAATAAAATAAACGGTATTATGTGTGCAAAAGTTGATAATTCTAGAGAAAGTAGGCTTGCAAAGGAACATAATAATGCAAATGTTATAAGTTTTGGATCTGATTTGTTATTTTTTGAGGCTAAAGATATTATAGATGCATATTTAAATTCTAGTTTTTTAGGTGATGAGAAATATGTAAGAAGAATAAAAAAGATTGTTAAACAAGAAAATATTGGTTCTAAAAAAGGTAAAAATGAATAATATTTTCTTTTTTTCATATAATGTAGTATGAAAAAATATTTTGTGATTTTACCAGTATTATTTTTAATTTATTTTTGTACGTTAGATTACAGTAATGATGAAGAACAAACAGAGGAAATAGTAGAAAATCCAAAAGAAGAAGAAAAAATTCAAGAAGTGTCTGTAAGTTATGATGGAGTAAAATTAAGTATGACAATTAATGATTATGTTACACAAGTTTTGGCATGTGAAATGCCTGCTTCATTTAATTTAGAGGCTTTAAAGGCTGGAGCAGTAGCTATTAGGACTTTTTATCTTTATAAATCAGAGAGTGTCAATAACTATGTAGCTACTAGTGGGGATCAATGTTTTGTTGATGAAAACGGAATGCATGAAAAATGGGGAAACGAATACTCAAAATATTATTCTATAATTAAAAGTGCAGTAGATGAGACTAGTAATGAATATTTATCTTATGATGGTGAAGTTATTGAGTCATTTTATTTTAGTTTATCAAATGGTTATACTGAAAATTTAGAAAATGTTTTTAGTGAAAAAAGACCGTATTTGGTGAGTGTGTCTTCTTCATGGGATAAAAATGTTTCAAGTTATATAAACAATATAACTTTATCTAAAACTGACTTTTTAAATAAATTAAAACTTAAGTATAGTGAAAATATTGATATTAATATTATTTCAAAATCATCAACAGGTAGAATAAATAAAATTAGTGTTAATGATAATACATTTAAAGGTACAGAATTTAGGACTTTATTAGGCCTTAGAAGTACAGATTTTGATATTAGTATAGATGGTGAGGTAGTAAGTATTACTACTAGAGGGTATGGTCAT
>CANPXI010000070.1 GCA_947585885.1 uncultured Bacilli bacterium | reverse complement strand
AATTTCTCTTTAATAATAGTAGTCTCATAGTTTAAGTGCTATAGTAGAGATGGCTTTAGAGAAACAAACATTATTCAAGGCTTTTTGCTAAAAAATATTTTATTATATTTACATGATATTAGTACTTATGGAAAGTTTTATGTAAATGTAATAATTTTTTTATTTTATAATTAATTATGCTGTTGTATAATTTTTATGGATAATGTTGTTTAATAGATGTTAGCTTTAGGTTTTGTTTATTAGAGTCCGTATAACTTCAACGGCAGCAACGCGAACGTGTTCAACGTGAACGGCAACACTAGTAACCCAGGCAACTTGAACAACAACAACGTCAACAATTCGAGCAACGTCGTGCGTCCAGTAATTTCTCTTTAATAATAGTAGTCTCATAGTTTAAGTGCTATAGTAGAGATGGCTTTAGAGAAACAAACATTATTCATAGCTTTTTAGCTAAATATTTGAGTATCAATTATATGTAATGTTAGTAATTTAATGAAAACTTTACATATTGTTGATACTTTTATTTTTTTTAAAGCGTTTTTAATAGAATGTGTCGTATAAAGAATTAGAGGGAGGTTATAATGGTTCAAGATATAATTAATAAATTAAAAAATGATGGAGTTGATGTAAGTGATGTTGATTTTGTTAGTAATGTTTTAAATAAATATTCTTATTATTCAGTTGTTATAAAATATAGAAATATTTTTATGAAAGATGATAAATATAGAGATAATGCTAGTTTTAAAGAAATTTATGCTTTATTTATGTTTGATGGAAATTTAAAGTTAATTTTTTTAAAATATACTTTACTTATAGAATCAGTTGTCAAGAACAGATTATCTATATTATTTAATAAAAAGTATGATGGTAAAGATATTTTAGTTTTAGATAATTTTGATAATAAAAATAAAAAAAATATTTCTCATATAAATAATTTATTTAAAATGATTAATGAAGAAATATTTAAAATTATAGGTAAAGATAGTCATATAGAAGTTTATTATATGTTATTAGGACATTTACCACCTTTTATACTTGTTGATATTTTAACTTATGGTATGGTTAGTAGTATGTATAAAGTTTTAAAACAAAAAGACAGACAAGAGATAAGTAAATATTTTAATTTGAGTGATAAAAATTTTAATAAGATATTTTATAATTTAAAGAATATTAGAAATATATGTGCACATAATATGGTATTATTTACTTATAGAAATGATACATTTATTAATTTAGATAAAGGCAGAAAGAAATTAAAAAATAAAGTATTACATACAAGTCTTTATACTATTATTAAATGTTTAGAGATTTTGTTAGAAAAGAACGAATATCAAGAATTTATAACAAGTGTTAATAAAGAAATTATAAATTTATCTAATAGTCTTACTTCAATAACAATAATGGATGTATTAAAAGTAATGGGTTATAGCGATGAAAAAATTTGTGAATATTTGTAGTTTACAAAATGAACTTTATGGTGTATAATTTAAGCATAAGAGGTCAGGAAACTTTCGAAGCCCTGATCCTTTTCCATTTTTAAGGGTTAAGTGGGCTTGACAGTACCGGTGGTGTAGTGTATAATTTAATTATTAGCGGTCAGGAAACTTTCGAAGCCTTGATCCTTTTCCATTTTTAAGAACTGTGTGGACTTGACAGTACCAGCGGTGTAGTGTATAATTTAGTTATTAGTGGTCAGGAAACTTTCGAAGCCTTGATCCTTTTCCATTTTTAAGTATTAAGTTTGTGTTTCATTTTTATTTAATAAGTGTTATATTAGATTTATGTAGTAAAGTTGCTTTTTGAAAGTTCAACTGGTTATAAGGTTGGGCTTTTTAAGGTTAAGGAAGCTAGTGGAGAAGAAGTAGAAAATTTTGTAAATAGAACTATTACTTTTACTGGAAATTTTATGCCTATTAATAATGAGCTTACTTATAAGTTTGTTGGAAATATTGTTAATCATCCTAGATTTGGTATGCAATTTAATGTTAGCAGTTATGAATCAGTTATTCCAAGTGATACTGATGGTATTATTATGTATTTATCTAGTGGTATATTTAAAGGAATCGGGTCTAAAACAGCTAAATGTATAGTAGATGTTTTTGGAAATGAAACTATAAATGAGATTAAAAATGGTAACCCTATACTTTCTAGTATTAAAGGAATGAATGATAAAAAAGCAAGAGAACTTACTAGAAAGATTATTGAGTATGATAAAGATCAAGAGTTAATAATAGAGTTTAATAAACTAGGGTTTACTACTGAAGAGTGTTTAAAGATAGTTAATAAGTATAAGAGTAGATGTTTTGATATTATAGAAAATAATATTTATTTGTTAGAAGAAGATATTAGTTTTTTAAAGTTAGATAGAATATTTTTAAATATGAATGATGAAAAAGATAGTGTTAGAATAAATGCTTTAATTAAGTTTAATATTAAGAATTTATGTTATCAAAATGGGGATACTTTAGTTAGTAAAGAAAGTTTGTTTTTAGAGATGAATAAGTATTTTAGTAGTCCACTTGATTCTAAAGTGTTTTTTAGTCAGTTAGATAATATGATAGAAGAAGAATCTGTTATTTTAGTTAATGATTATGTTACTTTACCAATGTTTTATGAGACTGAAGAAAATATTGCAAGTACTTTAAAGTATTTAAATGGTATAAGAGGAAGTTATAAGGAAGAAAAAATTGATAATTATATTTTAAATTATGAAAAAACTCATGATATTAAGTTTAATAGTTCACAAAGAGATGCTATTAAGGGTAGTATAATAAACAATATTTTTATTATTACTGGAGGACCTGGTACTGGTAAAACAACTATTATTAGGGCTATTGTGGATATTTATGAAGAGTTAGATGAGACTATAGAGAAAAAAGATATTACTATGCTTGCACCTACTGGAAGAGCTGCTAAAAGAATGAGTGAAAGTGTTCATAGAAAAGCTAGTACTATTCATAAGTTTTTAAAGTGGAATAAAGAAACTAAAGAGTTTAGCATAAATAGGTTTAATCCAAGTGATACTAAACTTGTTATAATAGATGAGTTTAGTATGGTCGATATTTTTCTTTTTAATAGTTTACTTGAGGGACTTAAAAGTAATGTTAAGATTATTATGGTGGGAGATGCTTATCAACTTCCTAGTATAGCGCCTGGTAATATTTTAGCTGATTTATTAGAAAGTAAAGTTATTCCTGGTAAGTATTTAGATACTATTTATAGAACTAGTAAAGAGTCATATATTATTCCTATTAGTCAAGATATTAAAAATAGGGTTTTACTTAGTAGTGTACCTGAGGGGTATGATGACTTTAAATTTATTGTGAGCCCAGATATGTTTATAAAGAAATATTTAGAAGATATATGTAGAAAAGGAAAAGAAAAAGGAATTGATATTGATAACTTTCAAGTACTTGTACCTATGTATAAGGGAGAAAATGGTATTGATAACATAAATATTCTTATGCAAAGTATTTTTAATCCTAGTAGTGAACGAAAGAATGAGGTTATTATTAGAGATATTGTTTATAGAGAAGGAGATAAAGTTATTCAACTTGTAAATGATGTTGAAAATAATATTTTTAATGGGGATACTGGATATATTAAAAGAATTATAGAAGGAAAGAGTTCTATTATTGAAATTGATTATAGTGGTAATGTTGTTACTTATAAAAAGGGTAAGTTTGATGAGTTTACACACGCTTATGCTATTAGTGTTCATAAGAGTCAAGGAAGTGAATATGATACTGTTATTGTAGTTATTCCAAGTAATATGAAGAGAATGCTTTATAATAAACTTATTTATACTGCAGTAACACGTGCTAAAAAGGGACTTATTATTATAGGAAGTATAGAAAGTTTTAATTATGCTGTTAATGAAAGTTATAGTGAAAATAGGGTAACAGCTCTTAAAAATTTTTTATAGTATAATACTTAAATATATGTTAATACTAGTAGTAAAGGAGCGTGTTATAAATGAAAATGATGAAAAATATGCTTTGGATGGCAGGCGGAGTAGGTGTAGGAGTAACACTTGCAAAGTATTCTAAAGATATTAAGAAAATGATGAAAAAATATAAAAATGATGCTATTAATATGGCAGAAGATATGATGGACGATATGAAAGATAATTAAAAGCAACTTATTTAACAGTTGCTTTTAGTTCGTTTATGTCTTTTATTATATCTTTGTTTTTATATGCTTTTATGTAAAGTATTTTTAGTTTAAAAAATAGTTTTATGTTATCAATTATGTTTGAAAGGACTTTATTCTTTCTATCTCTTTTGATACTTCTCATTGTTGAAGTTAAAAAATTAGTTTTTACAAAGTATACTTTATCTCCTTTTTTGTAGTAGTCACAAGCTTGTACTCCATTAAATATTTTTATGTCTGTGTTATTTAAGTATACTTTGCAAATACGAGTGAATGTTTTTTTATCTATATTAGTTAGTTTTATTCCTGTGTTAGTGATTAACGATTCAATTTCATCAAATTCGTGAACATTTTTTAAGTTTTTACTGATAGTTGATTTACCACTACCTACATAACCAGTAATCCATATCATATATACTCTCCTAATGTAATTATAAAATAGTTTTAAAAAAATGTAAAATATGTTTACAAGTTTATTTTATTTATACATATAATTTGGTAAAATTAATGTAAGGTGAATTTATGAAAAAAGATAATGATGTCGATGTTAAAGAACTTAATAATATGATTAAAACTGGTAGTAAAATACTTAAGTTATTTTATGCAGTTATGATTATTGTTATTATTATTCTAGTTACTTTAATTTTTAAAGAATGGAATATTATTCCTGTTATTTTAAAAGTATGTAGTGTTATAAGTCCTTTCTTTATAGGGTTTATTTTGGCATGGCTTTTAAATCCGCTTGTTAATAAGTTAACTGAAAAGGGAATGAAGAGAAGTATAGCAGTGGTTTTAGTTTATTTAATGTTAATTGTTGTTATATATTTATTCTGTCTTGCTATTATTCCAACTTTAATAAATCAAATTAATGATATGATTAAGATGATACCTGATTTACTAAGTGAAGCAAGAGATTTTGCTAATGATATGTTTATTAAGTTATCTAATTCAACTAATTTAGATATGAGTGAAGCAAAGAGTCAATTTATTTTGTATATGGAGAGTTTTGCTAAAAATATTACTACAGAATTACCTACAACTATTTTAAATTTAGTACAAAGTTTTGTAAGTGGTGTAGGCCAAATATTGATTGGAGTTATTATTGGGTTTTATTTGTTATTTAATTTTAATAATGCTAATTCACATTTACTTAGTGTTTTACCTAGAAAGATACAAGGAGATGCAGAAATATTACTTAGTAAGATAAGTGAAGCATTATATAAATTTGTAAATGGTACTTTAATTATAAGTTTAATATTATTTGCTATTTCTGTTATTGGTTTTGAAATTATAGGGTTAGATGCACCAGTATTATTTGCAGCTTTTTGTGCAGTAACAAATATTATTCCTTATGTAGGTCCTTAT
>CANPXI010000069.1 GCA_947585885.1 uncultured Bacilli bacterium | reverse complement strand
AGTAATAGAAATAATATTATTTATTATGAAATAGAAAAGGAACTTGGTATTGAAATTATTGGAGATGCTAAAGTTAAGATTCAAATTATGGATGGAGGAAATGAGGACTACGATATTATAGATGATGATATGACAGAAGAAGAGATTAGTGATGTTATTGATAAAGAAGTAGATGAAAATTATTTAAAATAGATTGATTTTTTATATAAAATATTGTACAATTTAATTGTATTAGTTGAGGATTTACTCATATAATATATAAAAAAGTCGGTGTACCCAGCCGTATAAATCGGGATCTAAAAAAGTCGGTGTACCCAGCCGTATAAATCGGGATTTAAAAAAGTCGGTGTACCCAGCCGTATAAATCGGGATCTAAAAAAGTAGACTAGAGAACTAACTCTAGTCTTTATTTAAAGAGGTGAATTTATATGTATAAAGATTTTAAAATTGTTTTTTTAGATAGTAATTATACAAAATATTTATCTAAATTTGATGATAAAGTTTCATATAATAGTGAGAATAAAAAAGATAGACCATTTATAGGAGTTTTATTTAAAGTAAAAGATTTGGAATATTTTGCTCCTTTATCTAGTCCTAAGAAAAAACATAAAAGTATGAAAAATACAATTGACTTTTATAAAATTGAAAATAATTTAGGTGCTATTAATTTTAATAATATGATACCAGTAAGAAATGATGTATATACTATAATTGATTTATCAGAAAATTCTTTAAATTTACCTAATAGTTATTTTAAATTATTACAAAAACAATATTATACTTTAATAAAAAATTATAAATTTTTAAAGAAAAAAAGTTATAGATTATATTTTTTATATAAAACTAATAAACTGTCTTTAAATGTAATGAATAGATGTTGTAATTTTATTTTATTAGAACAAAAAAGTAAGAATTATATGAAAGAAACTATTAAACAATAATAAAATATTTTTGTGTGTAAACATAAATTGGTTGACATACTATTAGCGTTGTGGTAATATTATTAACAATGAAAGCGAGGGATAATTTATGGTAAAAATTAGACTAAAAAGAATGGGTGGAAAAAAGAAACCATTTTATAGAATAGTAGTAGCTGATAGTCATGGTAAAAGAGATGGATCTTTTATAGAATTAGTTGGAACTTATAGTCCACTTGAAGATTCTAAAGTTAATATTAATGAAGAAGTAGCTTTGGAATGGCTTAAGAAAGGCGCTATGCCTACAGATACTGTTAAGAATATTTTTAGTAAAGTTGGAATTATGGAAAAATTTCATAAAGAAAGAAATAGTAAGTAATGAGTATTGAGGAATTTGCAGAGTTTCTAGTTACTAATATCGCACATGAAACTGATTTGGTTAAGGTTAAAAAGTTTGAGACTGAAGAAGGTGTTATACTTGAGATTTTAGTTAGTGAAAGCGATATGTCACGAGTAATTGGAAAGCAAGGAAGAGTGGCTAATTCTATTAAGAGCTTAATTCAAGTAAAAGCATATGATGAGGGTATTAGAAATTTAAAAGTAAATATTGATTCATTTTAATAGAAGTTATTAACAAAGAAATGAAGGAGAAATCTTTCATTTTTTTGTTTACGTAAAATTTTTTATAATTTTGATTATTTTAAATTTATATGTTTTTATTATGATATAATTTTTATGTTATAAAAGGTAGTAGTAAATTATTTATTAACACCTTTATTTTTATGGGGTGGTGACATAATGGCAAAACTTTATTTTAGGTATGGTGCGATGAATTGTGGAAAGAGTACACATCTTTTGCAAGTTGCGCATAATTATGAAGAAAGAGGTATGAAGGTGTGTGTTATTAAGCCTTCTATTGATACAAAGGGGGATAATTCTGTAGTTTCAAGAATTGGTGCAAGTAGAATAGTGGATATTTTACTTAAAAGTAATCAAAAAGTTATAGATGCTTTAATAGAAAAGTATGGTAGTTTAGATATTTCTTGTATTTTAGTTGATGAAGCACAATTTTTAACACAAGAACAAGTAGATGAATTATATGAATTAACTAAGTTAAATGAGATACCAGTAATTTGTTATGGACTTAGGACAGATTTTATGACTAGAGGTTTTCCTGGTTCTGTTAGATTATTAGAAATTTCTGATGATATTGAAGAGATGAAGACTATTTGTGAATGTGGTAAAAAAGCTACAGTTAATGTTAGATTTATTTATGATGAACCAGTTTTTTCTGGAAGTCAGGTTGCGATTGATAATGGAGAAGATGGTATTAGTTATAAATCTATGTGTGGAAAATGTTATATTCTTGCTAAAAGAAAAAATAGGTTTTAGTTATTAACTTTTATTTGACATATATTTAGTTCTAGATAAACCCTTACAACTTTACATTAGTTTACAAAAACAGGAGTTATTAACAAAAAAATTTTTTTAAATTTTTTGTCGATTTTTGTAGAAATTAATTTATTTATGTTTTATAATGTATTTATAAAATATGTAAGGGTGTGATTTTTATATGCGTAGTATTATGCGTGGTATGAAAAATCTTTTTGGGTCTAATAAACTTAGAAAGAAATATTTTGTATTAGTATTTATATTAGTAGTATTTAGTACTTTAACTTTGTTTAGTTATAGTTATTTTGTTTTGGCAACTGGAAAGTATAAAGCAACTGATTTATTAATAACAGAATTAACTTATGGGTTAACTATAACTGAAGATGGGACAGAGATAAGTACTATAAAAAATAATGTAGTAACCGTTCCTGCTGGACAAAAGGCATATTTTTATGCTGAAGTAACAAGCGCTAATAAGATAGATAGTAAATTTACTTTAGCTTATAATGCAACAAATGATGCGATTGTTCAGTATACTGACAGGACTCCTTGGAAAAGTCAAGGATATATAAATAGTTTTGAAAGTAGTTCATATACAAAAAGAATAAGAGTAGTAATTGATAACGAAAAAGAGTCAGATGATGTAACAGTAACATTTAAAGTATATGGTGGATATTCATTTAATGATTATGTATCAATACAATTAGAAGAAAATTTTGTTTCAGTATCAGGACCATATAAAGAAGTAGTTGCTTCTTTATCAAATAAACTAGTAGATTTAGTAGAAGAAAGTACAGGATGCGTTACTGCTAGTAGTCAAAGTAAATCTTGTTTGTATTCTGGAGGTGCACTTAATAACTATTTACAATATCCAGAAGATGAAGATAAGAAACAAAATATATGGAGAGTTTTAGGTACTTATGAATTTGACAATGGTGTTTATGCTAAGTTAATTAGTGAAAAGACAGGAAGTACATCAGTGACTAAATTGAGTGATGATTTAAAAACATTTTATAATACACTTGAGAGCCCTGATAACATTATTTTAAATACAAAAAAATTTAATTGTAGTAATACTGGATGTGTTGATAGTAACTATAGTAAGATTGGTTTAATAAGTACAAGTGAATATAATAATATTGGTGGTGCTGATTCTTATTTAGAACCAGTAGAAAGTTATTTTGGTTTAGATAATAGTTCAATAAAAAATATAACTAAAGATGGTATAGTAGGTACAGATGATAGTACTTCATCAGGATTAAGACCAAGTGTATATTTACAAACTGATGTAAAAGTAACAGGAAGTGGAACAATAGATGATCCATATATAGTAAGTCCTAGAAGTGACATTAATTTGGTGGCTTATACTGTTAATGGTAGTGCTCCAAATGATAATGAAACATTTAACTGGCTTTTATCAAATAAAGTTGTAAATACAATTACTTGTGAGAATCAAACAAAGGCAGAATGGAATTATAGTAATAATTCAATAACTTTAACTGAAGTACATGTACCAGATTATTGTACAATAAATTTTAAAGATGGATATGTAGTAACATTAACTGCGGAAAATGGAACAGTAAATTCTCCTGGAAGTGTATCAGTTGGTGAAAATGGAACAGCTACATTTACTGCAAGACCAGCAGAAGGTTATACAACCGATGATGCTTATGTTATTTGTGAGAAAAAATTAACAGGAAACGTTACTACAGAAAGTGATGGAAATGCTAAAGTAACAATTAATAATGTTACACATTCTGATGATTGTGAGATAAAATTCCAACCAGAAGGAAGTAAAGTATTATCATTTTTTGAAAACAAATTTAAAAATGCAGGGAATAGAAGTAATTTTACAGCAGTAGATACAACCGCAGCTATACATAAAGAAGATGGAGAATACACAGAGGATATAGATAATGATGGAAAAGGAGAAACAGTATATTATTGGACAGGAAATGTAATAGATAACTGGGTTCAATTTGGGCAAGACAAAAGTGGTACTGAATTATGGTGGAGAATAATAAGAACAAACGAAGATGGAAGTTTAAGACTTTTATATCATGGAACAGGACATAATGTAACAAATGCATATATAGAAAGTCCTCAAGCATATAATACAAATTATAATAATACAATGTATGTTGGGTACATGTATGGGACAACAGGAAACTTATCAAATAATAGAACAACAAATAAAAATCAAAAAAATGATATTTCAGGCCAATTTATATCTAGTCCAATAAAGAAAACAATAGATAAATGGTATGAAGAAAATTTAAAGGCAAAGGATTTTGATAAATATATAAGTAAAACAGCAATATATTGTAATGATAGAAGTGGTGGAAATTACCAATCAAGTGGAACAATGTACTATGCAGCATATAATAGATTATATAATAAAAATCATCCATCATTTAAATGTGGATTAAATACAACAAGTAATGGAAAAAGTTTATATAATGACGCAAATGTTGCAGATAAATTTAGTGCAAGTGATAAATCAGGAGGAAATGGAAATTTAAAATATCCAATAGCATTAATGACAGCAGATGAAATAGTATATGCCGGTGGATTATGGGCTACCAATTCTCAATCTTACTACTATTATAACAGTTCAAGTGATAGTTCCGTAAAGGATAAGTATTGGTGGACAATGAGTCCGTTTGACTTCAACGGCAGCTACGCGTTCGTGTTCTTCGTGCGCGGCGACTCTAGTTACCCAGGCCGCTTGTACTACGACGACGTCTTCGATTCGAGCTTCGTCGTGCGTCCAGTAATTTCTCTGAAATCTTGTGTTCAGTTGTCTGGTAGTGGAACGACAAGTAGTCCATATAAGGTAGCTTCAATAAGTAGTTCGTGTGAAAGTGCAGATAATTAGGGAGTTCGCGAAAACCCTTTCGCGAACCGGACTTTGGCCGACGAAAATCTATGATTTGAGTCGGCCAATTTTTATAAACAAATACTATATTAGACGTAGTATCTTTTAATATTTTTGTTTTTGTTGTATAATTTTTATGGATAATGTTGTTAATAGATGTTAGCTTTAGGTTTTGTTTATTAGAGTCCGTATAGCGCTAACAGCAGCGGCAACGCGAACGTGTTCAACGTGAACGGCAACACTAGTAACCCAGGCAACTTGAACAACGACAACGTCAACAATTCGAGCAACGTCGTGCGTCCAGTAATTTCTCTTTAATAATAGTAGTCTCATAG
>CANPXI010000068.1 GCA_947585885.1 uncultured Bacilli bacterium | reverse complement strand
TATGAAGTGATCGTTAAAGAATTCATTTCATTTATAAAATAAAGTAAAGTTTGTCATAAAGGTTTGACAAACCTACACAAATGTGCTCTATTAGATAATTAACTATTATTGAAATTAATGGATAAATATTGTATAATAGCGTATCTGAAGGAGAGATGTTATGGAATATAAAGATAAATGTCCTTATTGTAATTCAGAAAATATTATTGAGACCGATTTATTTGGTGATAGATGTATGACTGTAGTAACATATGCTGATACACTTTTTTCAAAAAAAGAGTTTATACATGCAAGTGTATGTTTAAATTGTGGCTCAATAATCAGACTTTTTGTTAAAGAGCCAAAAAGATTGGTAAGAAGAAAAAAGAGATAAAAAGTGTTTATAATAAGCACTTTTTTCTTATACTTTTTTTCTTTTATTATAGAGAATTTTTTTCTTGTGTATTATAATAGTTAGTAGTGGTGGTAATAATGAAACTAAGTGATATAAATGTAGAAGAGTTAAGTCCTATGATGAGGGAATATGTTAAGACTAAGAATGAGTATAAGGATGTTCTTCTTTTTTATCGTTTGGGAGACTTTTATGAATTGTTTTTTGAGGATGCTATAACTGCTAGTCATGAGTTAGAACTTACTCTTACTGGTAAGAATGCTGGTCTTAGTGAAAGAGTACCTATGTGTGGTGTTCCACATCACGCGGTTAATGTTTATTTAGACAAATTAATTGAGAAAGGGTATAAGGTTGCTATTTGTGAACAAATGGAAGACCCTAAGACTGCTAAAGGGATAGTTAAAAGAGAAGTAATACAAATAGTAAGTAAAGGGACTTTAACTAATACTGAGAGTTTAGATGAAAGAAATTATAATTTTGTTGCAAGTATTAGTGATTATAAATATATTTATGCTCTTAGTTATTTAGATTTACTTAGTGGAAGGCTTTATACTACATATGTTAGTTATGATACTGAGAAGTTAATTAGTAGTATAGTAAGTTTAAATATTAAGGAAGTAGTAGTTAGTAGTAGTTTTGATAAAGAAATTTTATATAATTTAAAGAATAATTATGGTATTTTTGTAAGTATTTATGATAGAGATTATAAGGGTATTAGTAAAGAAAAAGTTAAAGATTTATGTGACTCAAAACTTGAAGATAATACTTTGATGCTTATTTCTTATATTACTTTTAATCAAAAGAAAGAAATGAGTCATTTACAAAAGGCAGAGTATGTTGACTCTAAGATGTATTTGTCTTTAGATAAAGAGTGTATTAGAAATTTAGAGTTAGTTGAAACTTTAAGAAATAAAGATAAGACATATAGTTTATTATGGCTTATGGATAAGACTAAGACTAGTATGGGGGCTAGACTTTTAAGAGAGTTTATTTTAAGACCTAGTGTAAACGTGGAAGAGATTAAGAAAAGACAAGATTTAGTAGAATTATTAAATAAAGAGTTTTTACTTAAGAGTGAGTTAAAAGAGTATTTGTATCAAATATATGATTTAGAGAGACTTGTTGGTAAAGTTGTTATTAGTAATTTAAATGGAAGAGATTTACTTCAACTTAAGAATAGTATTAATGTTATTCCTGATATTAATTTAGTATTAGATGGACTTGGACTTAAGAAATTAAAAGAGTTTCCTGAGTTATTTAGTTTACTAGATTCTTCTATTGATTTAGATGCACCTGTTACTATTAAAGAAGGGGGTGTTATTAGAGAAGGATATAGTAGTGAGTTAGATGAACTTAAAAGTATTAGAAAGAATGGAAAAGATTTTATAAGTAATTTTGAAAGTGAAGAGAGAGAAAGAACTGGTATTAAGACTTTAAAGGTTGGTTATAATAAAGTTTTTGGTTATTATATAGAGGTTAGTAAAGGTGAAAGTAAAAAGGTTACTGAAGAGTTTGGATATGTAAGAAAGCAAACTATTAGTAATAGTGAAAGGTTTATTACACCTACTTTAAAAGAAAAAGAAGATCTTATTTTGAATGCTGAAGATAAGATTAAGTCTTTAGAGTATGATTTGTTTAATGAGATTAAAGATAAAGTGAAAGAATATATTCCTGATTTACAAGAAGTTAGTAAGTTAATTGCATATTATGATGTTATGCAGTCATTTAGTACTTGTAGTGAAGAGTATGGGTTTGTTAGAAGTAATATAAATAACCTAGGTAATGTTAGAATTATTGATGGAAGACATCCTGTTGTTGAGAAAGTTATAAAGGACTCTTATGTAAGTAATGATATTATAATGGATAAAGATACTAATATTTTAATGATTACTGGTCCTAATATGAGTGGTAAGTCTACTTATATGAGAGAACTTGCTATTATTGTTATTTTAAATCAAATGGGGTCTTTTGTTCCTGCTAAGGAAGCTGATTTACCTATTTTTGATAAGATATTTACTAGAATAGGTGCAAGTGATGATTTAGTTGGAGGAGAAAGTACTTTTATGGTAGAGATGAAAGAAAGCGCTAATGCTCTTAAGAACGCTACTAAGAATAGTCTTATTTTACTTGATGAGTTAGGACGTGGAACTAGTACTTATGATGGGATGAGTTTAGCAGGTAGTATTATTTCTTATATTTCTAAGAATATTAAATGTAAGACTATGTTTAGTACACATTACCACGAACTTACTAGAATGAGTGAATATACTCCTGGAATAAAGAATGTGCATGTTTCTATTAGTGAACATGACGGGGATGTAGTGTTTTTACATAAAGTAGAAGAGGGACCAGTTGATAGAAGTTATGGTATAAATGTTGCAAGACTTGCGAATTTACCTAATGAGGTAATAGATGAAGCAAATAAGATGCTAAGTGAGTATGAAACTAGTACTACTGAACATAAGCATGTAAAACAGTTTGAACTAGAGTTACCAACTGAAACTAAGGATGAGTTAAGAGATTATTTAAGAGGTATTAACCCTTTAGAAGTAACTCCAATGGAAGCATTAAAGTTACTTGATGAAATTAAGAGAATGGTTTAATTAAAAAGAATACTGGGTTTTATTTTCCCAGTATTCTTTCTGTATTTTTAAAACTTATTTTACTTATTTCATTTAATATATTTTTACCATGTTTTTTTACTAGTTCAATTCCAGCTTCATCTACTTTTGTTCCAGCCCCTTTTGGAATAGGACAACCTAATTTTTCTTCTAATTTTTTTTGTTCACTTAGGAATATATATCTACTTATTATTGAAGAACAAGCAACACTTAGATTTTTATCTTCTGCTTTTGTTAGAAATGTTATGTTTGTTACTTTTTCTTTAGCCTCTCTTAAATAGTTATAATATACTCCTGGAAGAGCAAACTGATCAACTATTATTTTCTCATAAGGATAGTTTTTTTCTTTCATTTTATATAATACTTTGTTATGCATTATTGCTTTTATTTTATTCATATTATATCCTTTTTCGTGATAAGTATTATATTCTTTGTTTGAAAGTATTAGCGCTTCATATGGAATTCTTTTCATTATAAGAGGGGCACATCTTTTTATTTTTTCGTCTGTTAATTTTTTTGAGTCGTGTACTCCTAATTTTTCTAAAAAGCTTATGTCAGCTTTTGTTATAAATGAAGCAGTTACAACTATTGGTAAAAAGAAGTCTCCTGTTCCAACTTCATCACTACCAATTGCATTAAAGTAGTAGTTAGATTTATCTATTTCATCTTTCTTTTTTTCTTCAGTACTTCTAGTATCTACATCTATATTATTAAAGTGTTTTTCTAAGTCTCTCCACATATTTGCATCAATGTCTGCTGATATACCTTGAAACATAACTTTACCACTTTCATATAAAGTTATTACAGTATCAGCTTCTACTGCTTGAAATATAGCATATGGAGGAGTTTTTTCTTTTCTTTTGTCCATATAATATTCAATCATTTTTTCTTTGATATTATCACTTACTTTAAAAACGATAGTCATGTACATCACCTTTAATAATTTTATCATAAAAATGTTTCTTTTTCATTATAATTATTATATAATTTAGGTATAATAGTAAAGAAAAGAGGGAAGTTTATGAATATAGTGGATGCTGTTATTTTAGTACTTTTATTTATAGGTATATTAGATGGTTTTAAAAATGGGGCTATTAAGAGTTTAGTATCATTTTTTGGAAGTTTAATAGTATTCTTCTTAGCTTGGGTTTTAAAATCAAGTTTAGCTAATGTGATGATTAGTGCTTTACCTCAAATAGGCGGTAATAGTGCGATTTCAGTACTTATTTATTATATTTTATCATTTATTATTTTACTACTTGTGTTTGGTCTTATATTTGAAGTTGTTTTAAAACTTACTGGTGTTATAGAAAAACTTATGAATATGACTATAATACTTGGTGTAGTTTCTAAAGTTATAGGTGCTTTATTTGGACTTATTAGAATGTATTTATTTATATTTGTTGCATTATTTATACTTAGTACATTTAATATTAGTTATTTAAATAATAGTAAAGTTAATCATTTCATTTTAGATAAGACACCTTTACTTGGACCTGTTATTAGTGATGGATGGAATGCTATTAAAGGCGTTTATGAAGCTAGTGACGTAGAAGAGGGCTTAAAAGTTTTATTTGAAAAGAATATAATTACTGAAGAAAACTTTAATAAATTAATTGGGAGGGAATAATGAGATATTATAATGGTGAAAATTATGATGATTTAGTAAAGAATGGCATTATTTTGGTTGACTTTTATGCTGACTGGTGTGGACCTTGTAAGATGCTTGGCAGTGTTTTAGAAGAAATAGAAAGTGAAATTGATATTTTAAAAGTTAATATAGATAACTACGGAGAACTTGCTGATAGGTTTAAGATTATGAGTATTCCTCATATAAAGATTTATAAGAATGGTGAAGAAGTAGTTACTTTAACTGGTTTTATGGATAAAGATAGTTTACTTGAAAAAATAGAAGAAGTTAAAAATTTATAAGTTATTTTGTAAAAGTAATTGTATAAATTACTAAATTATGATATATTTAATACAGGAAATGTTCAAAACTCTGAATGTTTACCTATTTAAGGTATACATTAGACCTTTAAAGTCTAGTGTTTTTCATTACTATAAGTAATGCCACAAGGACTATTACTTCTAATAATATTACACAAATGGCTCGCAGCACATTAATTATGAAAGTCTTCCATTTCATGTAAAGCCCTCCCTTCGTTCAAAAGAATAAAAAGATAGGCAAACACCAGAGTCTAAACATCCCCTGTAAAACATACACTAACACACATAAATACTAAAAGTCAACACCACCAAAAATTGAAATTTGTGACTACTTTTAGTATTTTATATTGCACAAAAATACCTTCAAAATTTAATTTTGATATTATTTTCACTAATTTTAATATCTCAATTTTAAGAATTAAAGATATAAAAAAATTAAAAAAATTATAATTATTTTATGGAGATGTTATATATTTTTAACTTCTTCTTTTAATTTTGTATTTAATATGGTATTATAATTATGATTTTGGGGGTGCGCCAGTTCGGTGTTTAATGTATAGTTGGTGGAAATCCAACATGGTAATTCCTAGCCAGAAGCCATTAGCTAGCCTTGGAGCCGAAGTCGTGAGATTAGGTTTAAGCGTAGGCAAGCAAGAGTACGAG
>CANPXI010000067.1 GCA_947585885.1 uncultured Bacilli bacterium | reverse complement strand
CCCCGTTAGGAAGTTCAATACCTAAAACTGCGTGTCCACTTTCATGATAAGCAACAACCTTCTTTTCAAAATCAGTTACTTTTCTACTAACCTTAGCAGGTCCCATTAACACCCTATCACTTGCTTCATCTATTTCTTCCATACCAATAGCACTCTTATTTCTTCTAACAGCTAAAAGTGCTGCTTCATTAAGTAAATTCTCTAAATCTGCTCCACTATATCCAGGAGTCCTTTGTGCTATATGATTAAGTTTAACACTCTCATCTAACACTTTACCTTTAGCATGAACATTTAAAATAGCTTCCCTTTCCTTCACGTCAGGTAAATTAACAGTAACTTGTCTATCAAATCTACCAGGTCTTAAAAGTGCAGGATCAAGTACATCTGGTCTATTAGTAGCAGCTATAATAATAATTCCTTCATTAGCGCCAAACCCATCCATCTCAGTAAGTAATTGGTTTAAAGTTTGTTCTCTCTCATCATGTCCTCCACCTAAACCAGTACCTCTTTGTCTACCTACAGCATCAATCTCATCTATAAATATCAAACAAGGAGCAGTTTGTTTAGCTTGTTTAAACATATCTCTTACACGACTAGCACCAACACCAACGAATAATTCAACAAAATCACTACCACTTATATAATAAAATGGCACCTTAGCTTCTCCAGCAACAGCCTTAGCAAGTAAAGTCTTACCAGTACCTGGAGGCCCTACTAATAAAACACCCTTAGGAATTCTAGCACCTAACTTTTGAAACTTCTTAGGGTTCTTTAAGAAATCAATTAACTCCTTAACTTCTTCCTTTTCTTCTAAAAGTCCAGCAACATCCTTAAAAGTAGTCTTACCACCATCTTGATTTAACTTAGCTCTACTTCTTCCAAAATCTAAAGTTCCTCCTTTACCATTACCCATCATTGCTCTAACCATATAAATAGTAAGACCAGCAATTAAAATAATAGGTACAAACTCTAAAATAACAGAAAGCCATACATTACTAGGTTCTTTATTAATAACAACATCTAATTGTTGTTTATTAACTTCATCTAACACTTTCTCTACAACACTATCTGTATAAGGTAAAATTAACTCAAAAGTCTCATTCTTATCATAATCTTCTAACTTACCAGTCACATAATAAGTACTCTCTTTAGACTTAGGAGTAATCTCTAACTTCTCTACTTGTTCATTACTTAAATAAGTCATAAACTCATTATAAGATAACTCATTTACTTTATAATCCTTAAATGTATAAAAATATCCAATAACTAAAATTAAAATAGCTAACAACATATAAGGAAATAAAAACTTCATACTATTTTTCTTCATACTTTTCCCTCCTTTTAGTAATACTTAAGTATTATATCATATTCTTGAGACTTTTCCTTATCAAATTTACTTTTTTTAAGTCCCGGTATCCAAACTACATTATCATTAGCATCACACACAATTGGCCAAATATTTCTCTCTTTACTACTAACCTTAGCATCTATAAATATATCATTAACTTTTTTATGACCGTTCATACCTTTAACACTAATCTTATCCCCATTTCTTCTAGTTCTAACATACAAAGGCAGTAAAACCTCTTTACTACTTAACCTAGTAGTATAATTACTAGTATCAGTATCCTCATTACTAATAATAATATTCATTCCATTAGGTAAATTAACAATATCATTAATCTCTATCTCATAAACATCATATTGCTCTTCCACATACCCAAAAGTAATTTCATCATAAGTCTTAATAACCTTAACATTATTAGGTAAATGCACCATAGCTTGAGCTTTATCTCCATTAACAAGATCAAAAATAAGTTTAACATGAGTATTAGTAACTATAAAAAGATCATCTCCATAAATCTTCTCTAAAATATTATAAATAATCTTAGTTTGAATTAAATGATCAAGTTCCTTAAACTTATTAATAGACAAAACCCCACTCTTTAATACTTTATTAATAACCTCTTTAACTTCTCTATCAATATAATCATTATACTCTATCAAAGTCTCACTAAACTTTAAAAACTTATCATGAACATTCGCGTCTTCACTCTTTAAAAAAGGAAGCACATACTTTCTGTATCTATTTCTAGTATAAGTATCTTTACTATTAGACTTATCAATAAAATACTTAACATTATTCTTCTTACAATACTCTTCAAGTTCACTCTTAGTAACAGTAATAAGAGGTCTCAAAATAGTATAATCTTCTCTAATAACTCTCTTAGAAAACCCACTATAACCTTTCAAAGTAGATCCCCTAACAATTCTCATAAGAATTGTCTCAATCAAATCATCTCCATGATGTGCAGTCATTAAAAACCTAGCATTATTTTCTTTAGCAACTTTATCAAAAAAATTATACCTAATAGTTCTAGCTTCATTATGAAAATTATCATCTCCATAATTAGTAATCTTCATAAACTCAAACTGAAGCCCCTTTTCCTTACAAAACTCTCTTAAATATTCTTCTTCGATTTTACTTTCTTCTCTAACATTATGATTAACATGGCATACTATAACAATCAAATCTAACTCACTCTTAAGTTTAATCATCAAATCAAGTAAAGCCATAGAATCTGGTCCACCACTAACACCTATAGCCACAGTATCCCTATATCTTATTCCACTTTCCTTTAATAAATACTCGTAAATCTTATCCATAACTCATTCCTTAATTAGTTTCTACTATATTTAATTTATTATTATCTTTAATTAAATAAAATACTCCATTCTTTTCATAACCTAAATCTTTTACATAGTCCCAAGAAGCAGTAACTTTATAAGCTTCATACTCTTTCTTGTTATAAGTATACTTTACTTCTTCAGTACTTTCTATACTAACACTATTTACTTCAGGTAACTCTTGTGTTCTATCTCCATAAACATTATTTTTAACATGATTATACATAGTATCTCCAGCATTTAACTTAAAATTATCTACGACGTCACTATGTACAAACTCTTCTCCACCAATATCACTACTAGTAATCTTATTATCAAGAGTATAAAAATCTGTTACAAATAACTTAGTTAAAACACTAGCATATTCTTTATAATCAATATCATCTTTATTTAAAACTTCTCTTAATTCATTAAAATATTTCTTATAAGTATCAGTATCTAAGTCATCTAAAGTATACCCATAAACGTCCAAACTATCTAACTTCTTCTTAGTAACTACCTCTTTCTCATCATTACCTCTAAAATCAATAAATAACTTTACACCAGTAGCTGCTACTACTGAAAATAGTAGTACCCCCATAATAATATAAAACACTTTATTCTTATTTAGTTTTAACACCTTTTTCATCTTCTTCATTCCTTTCTAATAAATCTCCTTGTTTATCAATCAAATCATGAACAATAATTGACTTACTTACTTCTAACCTAGTCTCAGCATACTCTTTAATTCTATCAATATATCCAGTATCAATAGGTTCTTCTGTAAGTAAAATATACTCATCATTCAAATTACTATAATAAACTTTATTAGTTAAAACATTACCATTAGGGAAAACCACTATCTTTTCACTATTAGAGAATATATCATTCCCTAGTGCATAATTATAATCCAAATTAAACATATTAGCAACAGTAGGAAAAACATCCCACATACCCATAACATCAGTAATCTCTTTCTTTAACTTCTTATCACTAGTCCAAATAATCAAAGGTGTGTTCTTTAGTAAATCATACTTATAACTATCTAAACTAACATAAGTAGGGTCATTTTTATCTTTAATACCATCAATACTTGCATCATAATTATATAACAAATTAAATTGTTTCTTTCCAAGCTTACTCTCATGATCTCCATATATAATAAACACTGTATTCTCGTCTAAATTATTCTCTAGAACCATCTTAAAGAATTCTCCAATTGCTTCATCAGCATAATGAGCACTCTTTAAATAATTACCCATTTGTGTTCCCTCTAAATAAGGCACAGTAACATCTTCCATAATCTCTTTACCATTTGCATCATATTCTCCAGTACCCTTTTTATAAGTAATACTAAAGTCTAAATCACCATACTTACTTGTATCACTAAATGGACTATGATTACTAAGAGTAATAATAGTACCCATAAAATTCTTATGATTACTCTTAATATCACTTAAAATTGGAATAATTTGTTTAAAAAATGATTTATCAGATAAACCTAACCCAACATAATCTGGATCATCCTTATCTTTAGGAACAACATATCTGTCTTTAGCATAAAAATCTTGATAACCTAAAGTCTTATACATAGTCTTTCTATTCCAATATGTTGCTTCATTAGCATGCATACTGAAAGTATAATATCCTTTATTATTAAATTGTTGTTGTAAAGTCTCATAAGTCCTATCATAAAAATTAGTAAACACAATACCACTATTACTTGGTAAAAGTCCAGTACTCAAAGTAAACTCAGTATCACTACTAGTACCAGTACTTATCTGAGGATAAAAAGATGAAAAATATAACCCCTCCTTACTTAACCTATTAAAGTTAGGAGTAATAACAGTATTATTAACCTCTAAATCAATTAAGAAGTTTTGAATAGACTCAGCATGAATAAAAATAACATTCTTTCCTTCAAAAATATTAGTATACTTATTCTTACTATCATCAATCTCTCTACTATTATAAAAATCCCTAAAAGTTTTAGCTGCTTCATCATATCCAAACATAGAACTAACAGAAGGCTCTAAACTTTGAATTAAATCATTAAAAGTATATAAATATAAACCAAATCTTTGAACATTATAATCTCTTACCCATTGCTTAACCAATCTACTAGCTTCTGCTGGAACCAAAGTAATAAGAACGAAAAATATAACTGTAACAGAAACTGCCATATTCTTTAAAAACATTCTTTTACCCTTTTCATGCTTACCAACTTCAAAATAATAATTCTTCTTAACTAACACCTTATTAACAATAATCATAATAATAGGCGCTATTATATAAACAAAATAAATAACTTCTAATCTACTAGTAACTGAATCACTAACTTCCCCTAACATTGATAACCCTTTAAGTAAACTAACACTAACAAAACTAGAATAAAAAGTAAAATAAATATGATTTACAATACATAATAATGTATAAAAGACACTAAGTCCAAAAAAATACTTAAATTGATGCTTAGGTTTAAACAAATAACCAAAACTACCAAGTAAAACACAAATAGTAATATCACACAAAAATGCTTTTAATTCCCATGCATTACCTATAGTTAATAACCTAAGTAAAAAACCAATAAACACAGAAGTAATCAAATATGATAAAAACAAAACATTAGTAGAAAAATACTTCTTAAAACTTCTAAAAAGTTTTCCTATCCTAACCTTTAAATTTCTTAAACTAAAAATTTCTTTAACCTTAATATTCTTTATTTTCTCTAACATACATTATACCTCGACATATACATTATACCAAAATTACACCCACATTTTCAATATATACTAAATAATATAAAAAAACAAAATAAATATTATACATTTATAAAATAAAAGGACTAACCGCAGCCCAAATACGCGCCACGACCAGTCCTTTTATGTACTAATTATATAATAAATAGCTTTACAAATCAATAAATATTGTATATTTCACTAAATAAAAATGAAAGAACCCGTTTTTTAATAACCGAGAATTTAGTTTGATAAATATTGATTGAAATATCTATC
>CANPXI010000066.1 GCA_947585885.1 uncultured Bacilli bacterium | reverse complement strand
TTTTATTTTGCGGAGAACTTTCTTATTATATAATAAAAAAACCTTATAAAGGTTTAATAACTCATTATGGTGGAGCTGACGGGTATCGAGCCCGTGTCCAAAGCACATGCCTTACAGATTACTTACAAGTTTAGTTGGTTTGTAATTTCAAAAAATATTATAGAGAGCCAACATCTTATATTTTTCTAAGTTTAGTAAAGTTCATTACATACCCTAAACAAATATGTAGTATAGTTCACTTTTATGAGTCCGGTACATCTTCTCGTGAACAAAGAAGAAGCCGAACCACCTACAACCTTAAACTAGGCAAAAGCAGGTGTCGCAAAAGCGAAGTTTTCGTCTTTTCCGATTATTTTAATTTGTGGATTTATAGTATCCCTACTACTTGCCTCCATAAAACATAATTGCTCTGTCGAAACAAAAACAGCCCCGTATAAAAAGCATTATACCATAATAATTAATAAAGTCAAGAATTATTTGTACTTTTAATTGTACATTATTTTAATTTATATCTAGTATCCCTTTCTAAATCTCTTTTCTTAATTGTCTCCCTTTTATCATATAACTTTTTACCCTTACAAACTCCAAGTAATATCTTAGCTTTACCTTTTTTAAAATATAACTTAAGAGGAATTAAAGTATAATGATTAATTTCTACTACCTTATTTATCTTATTAATTTCCCTTTTATGAAGAAGTAACTTCCTTTCTCTTCTCTCTTCGTGATTAAATCTATTTCCTTCTTCATACTTAGCAATATACATATTAGTTAAAATAACTTCACCACGTTTTACCCTAGCATATGAGTCTTCTATATTTGCTGAACCTTTTCTAACACTTTTAACTTCAGTTCCTTTTAGTTCAATTCCAGCTTCATACTCATCTACTACAAAATAATTAAACTTAGCCTTTCTATTTAAAATTTCCATAATTATTCACCATCCACTAACATAAAGTCAACGTGTCTAGTTTCTTTATTTGCAGCTATGCATTTTACCTTAACCTTATCTCCAAGTTTTAAAGCAACACGTTTTTTTCTGTCTCTATAGTATAACATATCATCGCTTAAAGTGTAATAATCTTTTATAGTATCTAAACTAACAAACCCATCTACATAATTACTAGTTTGAACAAAAAATCCATTTTTAGTAAGACCATCTACTACTGCATCGTATATTTCACCAATATGACCTTCCATATATTCAGCAATCTTTAAATCATTAACAGCATACTCACACTCGTCACTTCTTCTTTCAGTCATACTTATATGTTCACAAGCTTCAGGTAGCATCTTAACATACTTATCTAAACTAACACCAATATCTTCTTTAAACAAAACCATTCTAATTAAATAATGTAAAAGTAAATCACTCATTCTTCTAATAGGACTAGTTTCATGTGTATAAAGTTTACTACCAAGTCCAAAATGCCCAATATTTTCTGTACTATAAACTGCTTTTTGCATACTTCTAAGTAATTTATCATTAATAATTTCATAATCCTTAGCATCTTTAAATTCTTCTAAAATATTTTGAATATCTTGGTTACTTACATTATCATAATCTATTTTACCATTTAATGTATAACCTAAATTACTTAAAAACTTAACAAACTCTTCTATTTTTTTATGACTAGGTTTACCGTGAACCCTAAAAATACCATAATCAGTTTCTTCCATTAACAAACTAATAGATGCTTCATTACTTTGAATCATAAAGTCTTCAATTAAATTTTCTCCAACACCTTGAACACGTTTCTTAATATCAGTTACTTTACCACTTTTATCTACCACTAACTTAATCTCACTAGAATCGAATTCAATTGCTCCATTTAGTACTCTTTTTTTATGTATCTTTTTAGATAACTCTAGCATCTTAAATAAATCATCTTTAAATTCTTGATAACCCTCTACTTCAATACCAGCAAAAACTTTATTAACGTCATCATAATTCATTTTCTTTCTAGACTTTATAATACTAGGAAAGATACTCTTATTTACTATATTAGCATCTTTATCATACTCGATTAAAGTAGTAATTGCACACCTTAAAACACCAGGATTTAATGAACAAATTCCATTACTTAATTCAACTGGTAACATTGGTTCAACCTTATCAGCCATATAAGTAGAATTACCTTTATTATATGCATCTTTAAAAATAGCACTATTAAATTTAACATAATGAGTAACGTCAGCTATAGAAACATTTAGTAAATAATTACCGTTATCCAATACTTTAATACCAATCGCATCATCTATATCTTTAGTATCTATTCCATCTATTGTAAAAATAACTTCATCACTTAAATCACGTCTATTTTTATAGTCTTCTTCTTTTACTTCACTAGGAATACTCTTTACTTCTTCTTTAGTCTCTAAACTAAACCCTGCTGGAACCTCAAGTTCTGCCATTACTTTTAAAGTATCTATATCAGGACTATTCTTGTGTCCTATCTTTTCTATAACTTTAACATATATACCATTTTTATCTTCTTTAACACTCTTTAACTTAACAATTTCACCATCAACAACATTTATTTCACTTGGAACTAAAATTAAATTATAAGAGTATTCTTTTAAAGGAATAACATAAGTAGTGTCCTTTTCAACTCTAATTTCTCCTAAAGGTAAATTTCTTGCAAGTATTCTCTTAACTCTTGCTTCCTCTTTACCTCTTTTCTTAAACACTTCACAAAGACAATAATCTCCAGTAATAGCATCCATCATATTCTTTCTATCAATAAAAATATCTCCATCAGGAAGTAAAAGCCATCCATTACCACTTTGTACTCTCTCTACTTTAGACTTAATATACTCGTCAGTTACTAACTTAAAAGTATTCTTTTTAGAACTAACTATCTCTCCTTCATTAACTAACTCATAAAGAATATCTATTATTCTTTTTATATCTTCTACTGTATAATCAACTTTAAAATGTTTTACAATCATTATAGGATCAAACTTTTTATTAACATTATTTTTAAAAATATTTAATACTTTTTCTTTCATTCTATCACTCTCTAATATATATTTTAGCATCTAAAGAAAAAAAAACAAAGATAAATATTATCTCCATTTATATTCTACACTTCCATCTTCATAAAAAATGAAATTTTCTCTACCTACCATATCTAATAACATATCAAAGTTCTTTAATATTTCTTCTGTTTCACTCAGTTTTTCTTCTAAACTTAACTTATCTTTATTTTCTCTATAATTATTTAATTTTTTAATAGTTTGAACTAACAATTCAGGTTCATTCTTAGTATTATCTGTATATGATTCAAAACTTAAATCTAAATAAAAAATTCTTTTCATATTATTTTTTATTTGTTCTTCCATAAACTACCTCCATACGTACTCTACACTTCCATCTTCATAAAAAATAAAATTTTCTCTACCTACCATATCAAGTAACATATCAAAGTTTTTTAATATTTCTTCAGTATCACTTAGTTTTTCTTCTAAACTTAATTTATCTTTATTCATTCTATAACTATTTAATTTTTCATAAGTTTCTAAAAGTAAATCAGGTTTATTTTTAGTATTATCAGTGTATGATTCAAAAGATAGTTGTAAACTTAAAATTCTTTTCATATTATTTTTTATTTGTTCTTCCATACTTTCACCTACTAAAAAAGCAAAGAAAATCTTTGCCTTTATTAAAATCCCAATATTAATGATATAACTATAAACAAAATACCCATAAGCATTGTTAATCTAGTTATAAACTTTTCTGATCCTCTTTCTTTTAATTGACCCATTAACATACTATTACCACCTGTAATAATTTGTCCAGCATCACTAGCCTTATTACTTTGTAAAAGTACAAGTGCTATTAAAAGAATTGAAACTATAATTAATACTATTCTCATATTTCACATCCTCGCTAATTATTATATACTTTTTTATAATGTTTTACAACCAACATTTAAAACAATATAAATTTTACCATAAAACACATAAATAAGCAAATAATTTGCATATACTATCCATAAATTTCTTTACAATAATCTAATATTTTTTGTCTTTCCTTTTCGTGAGTAGATTTTCCATTTATACAATTTCTTAAAACTTGTTTTTCTTCTTTTGTAAGAGGCATACCTTCTTGTACCATTGCACCATTAACTTTCTTTATTCTTTCATTAACTTCTATTTCAGTAAGTTTTTGCTTTTTTTTCATTATTACAACCTCATCATTATTAAATACATTAATATTATACCACTTTATACAATATTATTTTACTTTTAGAAAAATAATGTTTTCATACATAACATATATAATATTCTAATTCTCTGCTTTAGCACATGTCTCACCTATATCTCTAACTATATATGGATCACTGCTTGTTCCACTACCAGACAGTTGAACACAAGATTTCAGAGAAAGTACTGGTCGCACAACTAATTTACTCGCTATTATGTTTCCTCCACTTAACCGTCCAGGAACATTTGAGCCAAATACAATAAATACGAATGAGTTCCAATATCCTGTTTGTTCTGGGCTCATCGTCCACCAATCCATATTACCAGTTACGCTTTTATCATTACTATTAATATAGTAATAAACATTTGCTAATGTGTTTGTAGAACTTCCTCCAGCAAATGCTATTTCATCTGCTGTTATTAAGGCTACTGGGTATTGTAATAGTTGATTACCTCTATTTGCACTGTTTTGTGCTGTGAATTTATCTGCATCAGCTGCATCAGCATGCATTGTGCCATTATATTTTACTCCACATTTAAATGATGGTCTAAAACTACTTTCACTTATTACTCCACCATTACATTTACTCGATTTCATCAGTCTTTGCATCGCAGCCTTGCATACATCTTCATCACTTTGATAGTTATCACTGCTTCTATCATTACAATATATTGCTGTTTTACTTATATAATCATCATATTTATGACTACTATTATCACTTTTATTATAAATATTTTCTTGATACCATTTATCTATTACTCCCTTAACTGTACTTGAATTTATTTGATCTTTTCTATTATTATTTACATCTCCCGTTGTTCCATACATGTATCCTACATACACGTGATTACTTCCTATGTTATATGGATAGGTTCCATTTTTATTATCTCCTTCTGTAGGATTTATATATCCTTGTTCTGTTTCAGAACTAGTTCCCGCATATAGAAGCCTTAAGCCTCCGTCTTCATTTGTTCTGATTATTCTCCAGTAAAATCCTGCAAATGATAACCAGTTATCTGGATTTCCAGTGAAATAATATACTTTATCTCCTTTTCCATCTTTATCTAAGTCTTCTGTATACTTATCATCTTCATAATATACATTTGTATCTGTAAATGTTGTACTAAAATCTGTTCTTTTTTTAGCATTAGGATATCTCTTTGCAAAAATAACTGCTGGTGTTAGCCATATTCCTTCTTTTATAAATATATTTCCACTTAATATTGCTCCCATATCTTTGCTTTGATCATCTTGTGTTTCTTCATATGTTAAGTATAGTGTATATTCATGAATATCTCCTACACCTATCTCTATTGTGTCTGATATTTCTGTATCTGTTTTTGTTGCTGATTTTGGTAGTATATCATAGTCAGCCATTTTATATGCTTTTTCAGTTGTACTTGTTATTTTATATTTTAAATAATCTGTTTGAAATGTATTTACTAAATCTTCTATTATTAATTGATAATAATATGTTTCATTTGATTCATTTATTACTTTAAATGTTTTTGTATAATCCCATCCTGGTTCTATATTTGGTGCATTGATATTTTCTGTATCTTCAAATACTATTTTT
>CANPXI010000065.1 GCA_947585885.1 uncultured Bacilli bacterium | reverse complement strand
TATATTCTCCACTTATATTTTTATTTAAAATACATAAAGCTAAAATACTCACAAATATTATCAACAAAATAATTATCTTAAAACTTTTCTTTCTAGTCTCTTTATAAAAATCTGCTCTTACTAAATTAAACATTATTTTCACCATCCATCATGTTAATAAGCATATTTTCTAAAGAACTATCTTCTTCCACCCGGTAAACAGGTACATTTTCTTTAACAAGCATTTTTACTGAATTATTTATTTCTTCATTACTCATATAAATACTATTATTTTCTTCTAAAGTAAACCCTGGTATAATCTTTGATGCCTTTTCATTATTGCCTACTTTAAACTTAATTAAATACTTACCATTATCTCTATCTATTGTTTTCTTAACAATTTTCTTATCATTTAAGAATAGTACTTCATCAACGATCTTTTCAATCTCAGAAATAATATGAGAAGAAATAATAATTGTTTTATCTTTAAAACTTAAAAGTAAATGCCGTAGTTCCACAATACCTTTTGGATCAAGTCCATTAGTAGGCTCATCAAGTATTAACACTTCTGGATCTTTTAAAAGTGAAATAGCAATACCTAGTCTCTGCTTCATACCTAAAGAATACTTTTTAACTATCCTTTTATCTTTAATATCCAAATTTACTATTTTCATAACCTCATTTATTCTATTAAATGGTGTATCATATAATAAACTAAAATATCTTAAATTTTCATATGCTGTTAAATATTCATAAAAACTAACATAATCAACAATTCCAGAAGCACTTTTTAATGCATCTCTGTATTCACTTCTAATATTATATCCATTAATAAACACATCTCCTTTAAATTTATAAAGTCCAAGTATTATCTGAAGTAAAGTACTTTTACCACTTCCATTCGCACCAACTAACCCATAAATTTTACCCTTTGTAAGTCCAAAGCTAATATCATTTAAAATAACACTAGTACCCCTTATTTTACTCAAATGATTAACTTCTAAAATGTAATCCATAAAACCTCCCTTTGAATAACAAACTAACACAAAAAAAACTAAAAATCAAACCCCCACAAAATTAAAAATTGAACATCAAAAATTACCGAAAATTACATCAAATTTTAAAATTGAAGCCAAAATGCAACCAAAAATACACAAAAAAGTCTTTCAAAATTAAAAATTTGAACATAAAAAAAAGAAGAAAAAATTAACTTAAATTAGCATTTTCTTCCAAAATTATATCTTTAAATTGCTCTTTAAACTCTATAAGACCCTTTTTAATAGCATCAGGATAAACATTCTTAGTATTCTTAAGAGCATTATATATATGCGTAATATTTAATATATTTTTATTTTCAAAAACTGCATTACTAAAAGCTCCGCCAAGTAAAGTAATAGCTATATCAGGGTATCTATTTCCTATTTCATAAATTCTTTTATATTCATCAGTATATTCTACAATAAACCTGAATATTTTCTCTTTTTGATAATCTGTATAAGGAATAACTACTCCACTTTGTTTTTCAAGTTTAGGATAAGTACCCATAAGAATTTTAACTGTATCTTCTATTGTTGGCTCTAGTACATCAACCTTTAAAAAACGTCTTAAAAATGCCCTATCTCTTAAAATATATTGGTCATATTCTTCTGTAGTAGTCGCACCTATCATCTTTATAGTACCTCTATCAAGTCCAGGCTTTAACATATTTGCAAAGTCTACATTCAAATTAGTAGTATTTCTACTAACAAGTAAATGTGCTTCATCTATAAATAAAATAATATTTTCTTTTGTTTTTAATTCTTCTACTAAAATTTGAAGTTTATTTTCTTTAACTCCACTTTCATTTTGTACGTCCCCTAGTAAACTTGAAACATTTACCTTTATAATATCAAAACCCTTAATTGCATCAGGTACTTCTCCTTTTTGCATCCTATAAGCAATACCCTCGACTATTGCAGTTTTACCAATACCTGGTTTACCTACAAGCATTGCACTTTTTTCAGGTGTTAAAAGAGTCAAAATAACTTCTTTAATCTCTTTATCTCTACAAATTGCAGGGTTAGTTAAATAAGTTTTTTTAGTTAAATTTTCTCCATAATTCTCTAAAACACTAAACTTATTATTATCAAAATTAATTATTTCAGTATTTTCGTTCATAAAGTTCACCACAACAATTATACAACATTTTTATATTTATTACTAATAAACTAACTAAAACTTTACATATCTTTTCCATATGTTTATAATATATATAGAAAACAAAAGGGGAATATTATGAAAACAAAAAAAGAAATTTACATAATAACAACTATTTTTTTAATAATCATAATAATTAGTGTTGGAATTATTAATTTTTTTATTGCAGGTACTCCTACTATAGACAACATTAAAGTAAGCGAAAAAATAAATGAAGACCTAACAAAAACAATAACTCTTAAAATACATAACCCTTTTGATAAACCCGTCGAATGCGCAATTGAGAAAGAAAACAAAACAAATGAAAATACTAAATGGGAAAAAGTAAAAAATGATAAATGTGACTTTAATGTAAATGCTGGAACATACTATTTATTCTTAAAAGATAACAAAGGTAATATAGAAAAAATAAAAGCAAGCAATATAGAAATAAACAAAATATTAAACCTAAAACTAAATACCGAAAAAGTATACTTAACTTTAGGTGAAACATACAAATTAAAAGGAGAAATAGAAAGTATTGGAAACATAGATGAAACCATTACTTATACTGATTATGATGAAAAAATAATAAAAGTCGACGATGGCTTAATAACTCCTATTTCAAATGGCACAACTAAAATAAAAGTAAAAACAACTGAAAAAATAGAAAAAGAAGTAACAGTAATAGTAACTGATCTTTATAAAAAAGCAAACTTAAATAATAATAACACATTCCTAACTTGTAATAGATACACTAAAGAAGAAAATGAACTACTAGATGAAGTACTAGCATTCAAAATAAATGAAGCAGGATATCAAACTAGAGGTGCAGTAGTCGCTGCTTTAAGATTTTTAGTTCTAGAGTTTCCTTACAAAATACCTTACTTTTTTGAAAATGGTAGACTTAATAACTATGACGTAATAAAACACGTTGATGGTGAAGGAAGATATTATAAAAAAGGCTTATACTTAAATTCATATAAATTTGATGACATTGTTGCTAGTTACACAGGCCCAGCTACATGGGGTTGCCCTTTAATGAGTTATCATGATGAAAGACAATACGGTTATTACCCAGGAGTAAAATATCCTAATGGACTAGATTGCAGTGGCTTTGTAACATGGGTGCTTTATAATGCTGGCTATGATATAGGTGACTCAGGTTCAGGTGATACTCCAAGAACAGATGATATGATAGACTTTGGTGAAAGACATTGGATAACAAGAGATTATATACTTAATGGTGACTACAAAGTAGGAGACCTAATTGGTTGGGATGGTCATATTGCCTTAATCGCAGGTTTCACAAAAGATAATATATATGTAGCAGAATCTCTTCCAGGTGGTGTAGTAATAAAAGAATTCTCTAAAACTGGAAGTAAATTCTATACTTTATATGAATTCATAAATGACATGGATAAAGTATATAAAAATGAAGGAACTTACACTAATATGTGGTAAGTTTTTTTAATTTTTGCTATAATGAATTAAACAAGGTGAAACTATGAAAAAGAATAAAAAGTTAACAATTATATTTATAATAGTCTTAATTTTTTTAGTACTAACAAACGGTATTATAGGATATATAAAAGCATCTAACCCTACAATAAAAAATATAGAAATAAGTAATAATTTAAATGAAGATAACACTAAAAAAGTAATAGTTAATATACATAACCCACTAAACAAAACAATAACTTGTTATATAAATACCAAAAAATCAAAAAAGTCACCTTTAAATAAAATAAAAACTACAAAAAATACTTGCACTTTTAATGTAAGTGCAGGCTCTTACTATATAATACTAGAATACAAAGATAAAACTATATATAAAAAAATAGAAGACATAAAAATAAATAAGATACTAAATTTAACTTTTAAAACAGACAAAATATATTTAACATTTGGAGAAACTTATAAATTAACTCCAATAGTAGAAAAACTAGGTGAAGTTGATGAAACTATTAATTATGAAATAGAAAATGAAAGCATTATAAAAATAGAAAATAACATAATAACACCTTTAAAACTAGGAACAACTAAAGTAACAGCACTAACTTCTAATAACATAAAAAAAGAATTTACTGTAATAGTTACTAATCTTTATAAAAAAGCAAATCTTAATAATAACAATACATTTTTAACTTGTAATAGATATACAAATGAAGAAAACAAAATACTTGATGATATACTATCATTTAAAATAAATGAAGCTGGTTACCAAACTAGAGGTGCAGTAGTAGCTGCAGCAAGATTTTTAATGCTTGAGTTTCCATATAGAATTCCATACTTTGGAGAAAATGGAAGATTAAGTACAGGCGCAAATAGATATGCAGATGGCGAAGGAAGATATTATAAAAAAGGTTTATACTTAAGTCCATCTAAATTTAGTACAATAACTGCAAGCTTAACAGGTCCAGCAATATGGGGTTGTCCATTAAAACAATTAAATGAAACTCCTAACCCTACTGACCCTAATGGCCTAGATTGTAGTGGTTTTGTAACTTGGACACTTTATAATGCTGGATTTGATGTAGGAGACATTGGAGCAGGTTTCTCATCAATAAAAGATGTAAGTGATTTAGGAACAAGACATCAAATAACTCGTGATTATATAAAATCAGGTAATTATAAAGTAGGAGATTTAATTGGATGGGATGGTCATGCAGCCATTATTGCTGGGTTAACAAATGATAAAATATATATAGCAGAAAGTTTATATAACGGAGCAGTTATAGTATCATTTAATAAAAATGAACAAAGATTTTATAATCTATATACTTACATAAATACAATGGAAAACATATACAAAGAAGAAGGCAATTACACTAATATGTGGTAAAAATATAAATTTTTTTTCAAATTTTTTACCATAAAATGAATAAAAATTATTGACTTTGAATATCATATATTATAGAATATAAATTGCAATTGCCCGATTAGCTCAGTTGGTAGAGCGCACGGCTGTTAACCGTTAGGTCGCAGGTCCGAGTCCTGCATCGGGCGCCATTAATATTGCAAATATAGGGTCCGCATTTGTGGGCCTTTTTATATATTTTAACAATTAAAAAAATAAACAAATTTAATTAAATTTAATAGAAGAAAGGATGTGAATAAAAATGAATAATAAACTAGAAAAATATCAAGAAAAAACATTTGAAGATATTAAACATATTGATAATAATGGTAATGAATATTGGGAAGCAAGAGAACTTCAACAAATTCTTGGCTATAAAGAATGGAGATATTTTTCAGCTGTTATTGAAAAAGCACAAATTGCCTGTTCTCAAAGTAATAATAATATAAATTCCCATTTTGGTGTAAACACCAAAATCGTAAAAGCAGGCGTTTCATCAAAAGCAATAATTGATTATAAGTTAACAAGATATGCTTGTTACTTAATCGTTCAAAATGCTAATCCAAAGTTTGAAGCAGTTGCCTTAGGTCAAACCTACTTTGCAATTCAAACTCGAAAAATGGAATTAACTGAAGAAGAATATAAAAATTTAACTGAAGAAGAAAAAAGATTATATAGAAGAAAACAAACAAAAGATGGTAATAAAATATTATATAAAATTGCAAAAGAAAAAGGAGTTAAAAATTTCGATAAATTTACAAATGCAGGTTATAGAGGTCTTTACAATGGCGAAACTGCTAATGATATAGCTAAAAGAAAAGGTTTAAGATATAGAGAAGATATA
>CANPXI010000064.1 GCA_947585885.1 uncultured Bacilli bacterium | reverse complement strand
GCTCATGAGTTACGCTGGTAAAGTTTGCTATGACTTATTAGAATATATGGAAAGCAAAGTAAAACCTGGCGTAACTACAAAAGAACTCGATAAACTTGCAGAAGACTTTATATTAAAGCATAATTGTACCCCATCATTTAAAGGCTATGAAGGATACCCTGCATCAATGTGTACATCCATAAACGAAGAAGTAGTTCATGGAATACCGAGTGATGAACGTATCCTAAAAGATGGTGATATAATTAAACTAGATGTAGGCGCGTGTTATAAAGGCTATCACGCTGACACAGCTAGAACATATAAAGTAGGTAATGTAAGTAAAGAAGTAGAAGACCTTATGAAATACACAAAAGAAGCTTTATATAAAGGACTTAGTGTTATTAAAGAAGGGGTAAAACTAAACGATGTATGTAGTTCTATTGAAAGTGTAGCAAATAAACACGGCTATGGTGTAATAAGAGAACTTACTGGTCACGGTATAGGAACTGTAGTTCATGAAGACCCATACATTCCAAACTATAGTAATAATGAATCAGAACTAATACTAAAAGAAGGAATGACACTAGCAATCGAGCCAATGTTTAGTTTAAAAGGAAGAAAAGTGTGGTTACTAGAAGACGACTGGACAATCATAACAAGAGATGGTAGTCCATCTGCTCACTACGAACACACAGTAGCTGTAACAAAAGACGGTTACAAAATACTAACAGGAGAGTGAATAAATGGCAAAAGAAGGTTATATAGAAGCTGAAGGGAAAGTACTTGAAGTTCTTCCAGGAGGAGACTTTAAAGTAGAATTAGAAAACGGTCATATTGTAGAAGCTCGCGTTTCTGGAAAAATGCGTCAAAACCTAATACGTATCTTTCCAGGTGATACAGTATTACTAGAAATCCCAATTTGTGACTTAACACGTGGGCGTATAATATATAGAAAATAATGGAGGTATTAAAATGAAAGTAAGACCATCAGTAAAACCAATATGCGATAAATGCAAAGTAATAAAAAGAAAAGGAAAAGTCATGGTAATTTGTGAAAATCCAAAACACAAACAAAGACAAGGTTAATAGGAGGAAAATTTATGGCACGTATAAAAAATATTGATTTACCAAAAGACAAAAGAGTCGTAATAGCTCTTACTTATATCTATGGTATTGGACCATCTCGTGCAAAAGAAATATGCGCTAAAGCTGGTGTAAGTGAAGATATAAGAGTAAAAGATTTAAGTTTAGATGACGTAAACAAACTAAGAAAAGAATGTGATAATTACGTATTAGTTGGTGACTTAAAACGTGAAGTTGAAATGAACATCAAAACTAAAATGGAAATTAATTCATATCAAGGTACTAGACACAAAAAAGGATTACCAGTAAGAGGACAAAGAACTAGTAGAAATGCAAGAACTCGTAAAGGTAAAGGTAAAGTTGTAGCTAATAAGAAGAAATAGGAGGTTATTATTATGGCATATAATAGAAGAAAAAGAAAAGTCAAAAAAGATGTCACTGTTGGACAAGCTCACATACATTCAACATACAATAACACTATAGTAACAATAACAGATGAAGACGGTGGAGTAATAAGCTGGGCTTCAAGTGGATCAATAGGTTACAAAGGCTCAAAAAAGAAAACTCCATTTGCTGCTGGACAATCAGCAGAAGCTGCAGGAAGAGCTGCATATGATATGGGACTTAGAAAAGTATCAGCATATGTAAAAGGTATCGGTGGAGGAAGCGAAACAGCAATTCGTTCACTAGCTGCTGCAGGATTAGAAGTAACTTCAATAACAAACGTAACACCAATCCCACATAACGGATGCAGACCACCTAAGAGAAGACGTGTTTAGGAAAGGAAAGTAAGTATTATGTTAAGATTTGAAAAACCTATATATAAAGTTGTAGAATATTCTGAAAATAACTTTTATGGAAAATTTGTATTAGAACCATTAGAAAGAGGATTTGGTACTACTATCGGTAATGCCCTTAGAAGAGTAATGCTATCTAACCTACCTGGTAGTGCAGTAAAATACGTAAAAATAGAAGGTGTTTTACACGAATTCCAAAAAATAGATGGTATAAAAGAAGATGTAACAGAAATTATCTTAAACTTAAAAAAACTAGTAGTTAAAAACTATGTAGAAGAAGACAAAAAACTATACCTAAAAGCAAACAAAGAAGGTGTAGTAACTGCAGGAGACATAAATCCAGATGCAGACGTTGAGATAGTTAACAAAGACCTAGTAATCGCTACCCTTGCAAAAGGTGGAAGCCTAGATATGGAAATCACTGTATCTAATGGACGTGGTTATGTAGATGCAAAAGAAAACAGAAAAGAAATGAAATCTCAAGAAGTAGGAGTAATACCTATCGACTCATTATATAGTCCTATTGAAAGAATAAGTTATGAAGTAGAACCTGCTCGTGTTGGACAAAGTGAAAACTATGATAAACTAATAATGGAAGTTTATACAAACGGTTCAATGACTCCACAAGAAGCAATAGCTTTAGCAAGCAGAATTCTAATAGAACATTTTGACATAGTAACAAAATTAAACAAAATTGCTGATATGACAGGATTATTAGCAGACAAAGAAGAAGATCCAATACAAAAAACTTTAGAAACACCTATTGAAGAATTAGATCTATCTGTAAGAGCATATAACTGCTTAAAAAGAGCAGGACATCATACATTACAAGATTTAACTGCCTTAAGTGAAGCAGAAATGATGAAAATCAGAAACTTAGGTAAAAAATCACTAAAAGAAGTAATGGACAAAATAAAAGAAATGGGACTTAAGTTCCGTGACGAAGAATAGGAGGTACTTATGGCATTATATAGAAAACTAAATAGAGATACTAACAAAAGAAGAAGTATCCTATCAGGACTTACAAAAACAGTTATAATGAATGAACGTGTTGAAACAACAGAAGAAAGAGCAAAAGAAGTAAGAAAATTTGTTGATAAAATGATCACTTATGGTAAAAAAGGTGACTTAAATTCTAGAAGAAAAGTTCTTGCTTTCTTAGAAAACGATACAGAAGCAACTAAAAAAATATTTGATGAACTAGCACCTAAATATAAAGATAGAAATGGTGGATACACTAGAATAATAAAACTAAAAGAAAGAATCGGGGACGACGCTTTAATAGTAAGCCTAGAACTTGTTTAATTAGAACTCCAATATTTGGAGTTTTTTTAATATTTAAAAGTAAAATTTTGTGAAATTAATTATTTATTACTTTAATAAAAAAATAGATTGTGTTATATTATATATAAGGTAAAGGGTGATTAAATGAAAAAAGAAACAAAAGAACCTAAAAAAGTAGTAAATAAAGTAGTAAAACCAAAAGAAAAAGAAATAAATAAAGAAAAATCTATTACTTTTAATTTAGTTGAAGTAATAGTAATAATTCTAATGACTGTATTAATATCTGCTGTAACAACAGGAATAATAGTATATAAAAACAATGGTGTAGTAGAAAGTAATAATACAAATAAATATCTTAACCAATTTGAAAACATATATAAAAATATAGTTAATAACTATGTAGAAGACATAGATGAAAAAGATTTAATAAATTCAGCAATAAATGGTATGTCAAACTATTTAGGAGACCCTTACACTAGTTATCTAGATGAAACTACTTCTACTGACTTAGAAGATAGACTTGAAGGTGAATACGTAGGTATTGGTGTAGAAATAACTAAAGCAGAAACAGGTATACAAGTAACAACAGTATTTAATAATGGACCTGCAAAAGAAGCTGGATTTGAAGTAGGAGACATAATAGTTAAAATAAATGGAACAGACGTAACTAATAAAAATGCTGAAGAAGTATCAGAAATGATAAAAGGTGGAAAAAATGCAAAAATGACTATCAGTGTTCTAAGAGGAGGAGTAACTCTAGAAAAAGAAGTTACAAGAACTAAAGTATCAATTCCTTCAGTAGAATCACAAAAAATAGATGATGTTGGTTACATATACATTTCAACATTCTCAAACACAACTTATTCACAATTTAATTCAGCACTTACAAAACTAGAAAACGATAACATAAAAAGTTTAGTAATAGATGTAAGAGGTAATGGTGGAGGTTACTTAAGTTCAGCAGTAAGTATAGCAGAGTTATTTATAGAAAGAGGAAAAAACATATATGGACTTGAAAGTAAAAACTCTAAATCATTCTATAAAGATGAAACAAATGAAAAAAGAGATTATAAAATAGGAGTACTTATGAATGGTAGTAGTGCTTCTGCTTCAGAAATATTAGCTGCTGCTTTAAAAGAAAGTTATGGAGCAATTCTAATAGGTACTAAAAGTTTTGGAAAAGGAACAGTTCAAAAAAAAGAAAATCTAATAAGCGGTGGAATGCTAAAATTCACAACAGCATATTGGTTAACTCCTAAAGGAAACCAAATAAATGGAAAAGGCTTAACACCAGACGTTGAAGTAAATGGTTCTTTCTATGAAGGAATGCCTTATAAAGAAGATACACAACTACAAAAAGCAATAAACACAGTCAAATAAAAACTGTGTTTTTAATTTATGCTATGAGAAAAAATAATTATATGTTATAATAACTTTAGTGAAAGAGGCGTAACAATGAAACTAAATATTGGAGACGTAATCAAAATTCACTGTTATAAGCACAATGGTATAATCTATAAAACTTGGGATAAAGCCACTGTAATAGATATAAAAAATGACTATATAGTACTTGGTAACAATAACGTACTAGTAACAAAAAAAGATGGAAGAAGCTGGCATACAAAAGAACCAGCAATAATGTTTTTCTATAAAAATAGATGGTTTAATGTAATAGCGCAGTTAAAAACTAACGGACTATTCTATTATTGTAACATAGCTAGCCCATTTGTAATTGATAACGGTGTAATAAAATACATAGATTACGATTTAGACTTAAGAGTATTTCCTGATGGAGCATTTAGAGTTCTAGATAGAAACGAATATAATTACCATAGGAAACTTATGAACTATCCTTATGAAATAAATGAAATAATAAAATATGAACTTACTTCACTTATAAATATGAAACGTGAAGGTATTAGCCCATTTAATCATAAGACAATTGATTACTATTTTAAAATTTATCAAAAGATAAATAAATAGTAATCTTTTTATTTTTGCTTCATATAATAGATTAGAAAAGGAAAAAAATGACTTTTCTAAACAAAATTAAATTTTTTATAAAAAATTTTAAAAAAGTACTTGCATCATATTTCAGATGGTGGTATTATATAGCACGTTGACTCAAAAAGAAGAGTCAATAAAAGCCTAGTTTATTAGGTAAATATCTAGAAAATGTCGAACATTGTAAAAAAATTAAAAAAAGTTAAAAAAAATGTTGACATTGTAAACTGGGTTTGATATATTATATGAGCAACCAAGAAAAAACAGGAAGCAGAAATGATCTTTGAAAACTAAGTAAAATTAAAATGAGTTTTATGTTAGGATTTAAACAAAAATCAATTCCAAAAATCGAATAGATTTTTTTATTGAGAGTTTGATCCTGGCTCAGGATTAACGCTGGCGGCATGCCTAAGACATGCAAGTTGAACGGAGTGCCCCACTGAAGTCGGAATGAAGTTTGCGAGCTTGCTCAAAGATGGAATGAAGATGGACGTGGATTCTGCACTTAGTAGCGAACGGGTGAGTAACACGTAGGTTACCTGCCTCTAAGTTGGGGACAACAGTTGGAAACGACTGCTAATACCGAATGTGATAGTAATATTAAAGGAGCCTTTAAAGCTTCGCTTAGAGATGGGCCTGCGGCGTATTAGCTAGTTGGTGGGGCAATGGCCTACCAAGGCAACGATGCGTAGCCGGACTGAGAGGTTGAACGGCCACACTGGGACTGAGACACGGCCCAGACTCCTACGGGAGACAGCAGTTAGGAATATTCGTCAATGGGGGAAAC
>CANPXI010000063.1 GCA_947585885.1 uncultured Bacilli bacterium | reverse complement strand
CATTACCTTCTATTTGTGCCATCCAATAACCTAAACTTACACTTATACCTAATATTAATATACTTACTATTCCAATTATTACATAACTTTTCTTCATTTTATTTTTTCCTCTTATTATTTATTATCTGTATTATAGATATTATATTTTAAATTATATATCTTTAATACAGATATGTCAAGAAAACTAAAATAATAATTGAGATAATTATTATGGTGAGAAAATGATTGGAAAAATATTAAAAAACATGAGAAAAACTTGTAATTTAAAGCAAAGTGAACTATCAAAATTAGTTAATATTCCACAAAATACTTTATCACAATATGAAACTGGTAAAATCCAACCTACTTTTGAAATTATAGAAAAAATTGCTAATGCTTGTGGTTTTGAAATTAATTTTACAAAAGATAAATTTAAATTTAATAGTAAAAATATAGAAAGACTAGATATGTAAATTATATCTAATTTTTTTTATTTACAAAAAAATTAGATAGTTAATTATCTAATTTTTCACTATTTAACTCTTCTTCTATTTCAAGAAGTCTATTATATTTAGCTACTCTTTCACCTCTTGTAACACTTCCACTTTTCATAAATGGAATATTAAGTGCTACTGCTAAGTCTGCTATAAAAGTATCTGTTGTATCTCCACTTCTATGGCTTACAATAGTCGCATACTTATGTTGTTTTGCATAAACAATAGCTTCAAGTGTTTCATAAACAGTACCTATTTGATTAGGCTTAATAATAGTCGCATTACAAAGTCCATTTTGAACACCAAATTCAATTATTTTTTTATTAGTAACAAATAAATCGTCACCTACTATACTTATTTTTTTACCTAAAGTATCTGTAATAAGTTTAAACCCTTCATAATCATCTTCACTAAATGGATCTTCTATACTAATAATTGGATACTTTCCTGCAATACTTATATAATAATTAAGAAGTTCTTCTCTACTCATATTAGTATTATCTAAATTATAAGTATCATTTTGTTTATTATAAAAACTTGATGCAGCTATATCTAATGCTATAAAAACATTTCTTCCTGGAATATACCCAGCAGTTTCAATAGATTTAACAATAAGTTCTAGCGCTTCCTCATTATCTTTAAGGTCTGGTGCAAAACCTCCCTCGTCTCCAACTGAAACAGGAAGTCCTTTATCTAAAAGTAACTCTTTTAAACTATTAAAAACTTCACTTGCTGCTCTTAGAGAATCTCTAAATGTATCAAATTTAGGTACAATCATAAATTCTTGAATATCCAAATTATTACTTGCATGTTTTCCACCATTTAAAATATTAAACATACAAAATGGTATTCTAACTTCTCTTTTATTTAAATATCTATATACGCTTTGTCCTTCATCCATTGCTGCTGCTTTTAAACATGCAACACTTACTCCCAAAATAGCATTAGCGCCCATTCTACTTTTATTTGGAGTTCCGTCTAACTCAATCATAATCTTATCAATTGTCTTTTGACTACTTACTTCTTCTCCAATAAGTCTATCTCTTATAACTGTATTTACATTTTTAACAGCATTCAAAACACCTTTACCACAGTATCTACTATCATTATCTCTAAGTTCTAATGCTTCTCTTTTTCCAGTAGAAGCCCCGCTTGGTACACTAAAAATTCCAGTACTTCCTTTTTCAGTAACTACCTTAACTTCCACTGTAGGATTTCCTCTTGAATCTAAAATCTCACGAGCTTTAATATCTTTAATTCTACTCATATGATTCACCTCATAATTACACGTTTATTATACTATACTTTTATATAATTAATCAAACTAAAAAAGAAACATTTGCTATTTAGCATCTGTTTCTTCAGTTTCTTCGTTAGATTTTTCTTCTTCCTTTTGTTCTTCTGTTGCTTCTTCCTTATCTTCACCCATAAATGTTTCTTCTAACACTTCACTAGGATCATCATCTAAGAATTCTTTTTCCAACATAAGTTCAATATTAGAGTATTGCTTAGAACCAGTACCTGCAGGTATAAGTTTACCTAAAATAACATTTTCTTTAAGTCCGTTTAATGTATCAACTTTACCTCTAACAGCAGCATCTGTAAGAATTCTTGTAGTTTCTTGGAATGATGCAGCACTTAAGAATGAATCAGTCTCTAAGCTTGCTTTAGTAATACCAAGAAGTACTGCTTTACCAGTTGCTGGAACTTTTCCTTCTAGAACATAAGGCTTATTCTTTTCAGTAAATTCTCTAAGTGGTACAGAAGTTCCTTCTACAAAATCAGTATCTCCTGCATCTATAATCTTAATCTTAGAAATCATACGTTTAACAACAGTCTCAATATGCTTATCTGAAACGTCAACACCTTGACTCTTATAAACTTTTTGAATTTCTTTAAGAATATATTCTTGAACAGTAATTGGGTCTGTAACAGCAAGTAACTCTTTAGGACTAATACTTCCTTCAGTAAGAGGGTCTCCTGCTTCAACAACATCACCCTTTTGAACTCTTAACTTAGCATTATATAAAGTTACGTGTTCTCTTACTTCTACGTCATTAGTAATATAAATCTTGAATTTACCTTTATCTTCTTGTACTTTAGTAACTTTACCACCAATTTCAGCAATAGTTGCTTTAGCTTTTGGTGTTCTTGCTTCAAATAACTCTTCTACACGAGGAAGACCTTGTGTAATATCTTCAGCACCAGCAACACCACCAGTGTGGAAAGTACGCATTGTAAGTTGTGTACCAGGTTCACCGATACTTTGTGCAGCCATAATACCAACAGCTTCACCAACTTCAACTAAGTTGCCAGTTGCAAGGTTTCGTCCATAACATTTTTGACATAAACCATTATGTGTCTTACAAGTAAGAACACTTCTTATTTCTATCTTACTAATACCAGCATTTATAATCTTTTTAGCAATTTGTTCAGTAATTAATTCACCTTTTTCTATAATAACCTCCTTAGTTTCAGGGTTAATTACCTTTTGATTAGTAAATCTTCCCACGATTCTTTCTTCGAAGCTTTCTAGAACACTACCACTCTTCTCATCTATAAATGCACTTACTGTAAGTCCTTGAATAGTACCGCAGTCTTCTTCTTTAATAATTAAGTCTTGTACAACGTCTACTAGTCTACGAGTTAAATATCCAGCATCAGCTGTTTTAAGTGCAGTATCGGCTGTACCTTTACGTGAACCATGACTACTTAAGAAGAATTCTTGAACGTCTAGTCCTTCTTTAAATGATGCTTCAATAGGTATCTCAACTTCTTCACCATCTGGTTTAGCCATAATACCTCTCATACCACTAAGTTGTCCAAGTTGACTAGCGTTACCTCTTGCCTTACTAGTAAATATCATAGCAAGTGGATTAGAATCTTTTACTTTATCCATTTCATCTATTACTGATTTTTGTACGTCTTTAGTAGCATCAAGCCATAACTTAACAACTTTAGCATGTCTTTCTTCATCAGTAATAAGACCTCTATTATATTGCTTATTAATTTTAGCAACAGTTTCTTTAGTTTGATTTATAATAATTGATTTTTGTTCACTAACTGGAATATCACTTAAACTAAATGTAATACCACTTATAGTACTATACTTAAATCCTAAATTCTTAAGTTTATCTAGGAAAATAGATGTTTCAGTAGTTTTATATCTCTTAAATATTTGAGCAATTAGTTTCTCTAAATCTTTTTTAACAAAACCAACTGTTGGTTTCATCTCTTTAACTGCTTCTCTTAAATTAGTTCCCTTTTCTAAGAAATATTTTTCTGGAGTTAACCCTTCAAAATTTTCTTTAGATGCTTCATTAACATAAGGGAAAGTATCAGGTAAAATCTCATTAAATATAATTTTACCAGGTGTAGTAACTATATATTTTTCTACTACACTATCAGCCCATATTTTATGTTTAAATCCTTTAGTAGGAATACATATTCTTGTATGTAAAGTTATATTTCTTCTCTCATAATCCATTAAAGCTTCATTAGAGTTTTTATATGCTTTACCTTCATTTTCAAGTCCAGGAATTTCTAAAGTTAAATAGTAGTTACCTAAAACCATATCTTGCCCTGGTGTAACTATTGGACTTCCATCCTTTGGACTCAAAATATTATTAGCACCAAGCATTAAAATTCTTGCTTCACTTTGAGCTTCCTCACTAAGTGGAACGTGTACTGCCATTTGGTCTCCATCGAAGTCTGCATTAAATGCTGTACAAACAAGTGGGTGTAGTCTTAATGCTTTACCACCAACAAGTTTTGGCTCGAATGCTTGAATACCAAGTCTATGTAGAGTTGGAGCACGGTTTAAAAGTACTGGGTGTTCTCTAATAACGTCTTCAACAATATCCCAAACTCTTTCGTCTTGTGCATCAATTAACTTTTTAGCACCCTTTATATTATGAGCAAGTTCTCTTTCAACAAGTTCGTGAATAACGTGTGGTTTAAATAACTCAAGTGCCATTTCTTTTGGAATACCACACTCATACATTTTAAGAGTTGGTCCAACTGCTATAACACTACGTCCACTATAGTCAACACGTTTACCAAGTAAATTTTGTCTAAAACGCCCTTGTTTACCTTTAAGCATACTTGATAAAGACTTAAGTGGTCTATTACCTACACCTTGTACACTTCTTCCACGTCTTCCATTATCAATTAAAGCATCAACTGCTTCTTGAAGCATACGTTTTTCATTTTGAACAATAATAGTAGGAGCTCCAAGTTCAATTAACTTCTTTAAACGATTATTTCTGTTAATAATTCTTCTATATAAATCATTTAAATCACTTGTTGCAAATCTTCCACCAGGAAGTTGTATCATAGGTCTTAAATCAGGTGGTAAAACAGGAAGTACATCAAGTATCATCCATTCAGGTCTATTACCACTATCTATAAAACTTTGTAAACAATCAAGTCTCTTAACTAAACGTAATTTCTTTTGTCCTTGACTCTTTGCTATTTCCTTTTTTAAGCTTTCAACTTCTTTTTCTAGATCAACTTCACTTAAAAGTTTCTTAATAGCTTCTGCACCCATTCCAACAGTGAAACTGCTACCATACTTTTCATAATAAGCACGGTATTCTTTTTCATTTAATGTTTGTTTCTTTTCTAGTGGTGCAACACCTGGATCAAGTACTACATAACTAACAAAGTAAATAACTTCTTCAATATCTCTAGGAGACATATCTAGTACTAGTCCAATTTTAGGAGGTACACCTTTAGTATACCAAATGTGAGCAACTGGTGCTGCAAGTTCAATATGTCCCATTCTTTCACGTCTAACTTTAGAACGAGTAACCTCAACACCACATCTTTCACATACTACATTTTTATATCTTAGTCTTTTATATTTTCCACAAGCACATTCGAAATCCTTTGTAGGTCCAAAAATCTTTTCACAATAAAGTCCGTCCTTTTCAGGTCTTAATGTTCTATAATTTATTGTCTCTGGTTTCTTAACTTCTCCGTAACTCCAAGAACGGATTTTATCAGGTGAAGCAATACCAATACGGATTCCTTCAAACATATTAACATCCATCATTATTCTTCACCCTCCTCTAAATCCTTAGGATTAAATTCCAAATCATCTAAACTATCATAAGAACTTTCATATTCGTCTTCTTCCTCTTCGTAGTCGTCATTTTCTGGTGGCTCTTCTTTAGGTTCTTCTATTATAACAGGTTCTTTACCACTAGTATCTACTTCTTCAATAGTAACTGGAATATCATCCTTTTCTTCTTCTTTTTCTAATTCTTTTAATTCTTTAATTCCATCTTTAGTCATAATTTGAATATCTAAACCAAGTGCTTGGAATTCTTTAATTAATACTCTAAATGACTCTGGTACTCCAGCTTGATCCACTGGTTTACCTTTAACAAGTTGTTCATAAACTTTAACACGACCTAATACATCGTCTGATTTAATTGTAAGAACTTCTTGTAAAATATGAGCAGCACCATAAGCATATAATGCCCAAACTTCCATTTCACCAAATCTTTGACCACCAAATTGTGCTTTACCA
>CANPXI010000062.1 GCA_947585885.1 uncultured Bacilli bacterium | reverse complement strand
CCTATCTTCTCATCTAAACTCATACTTTGAAAAGCATCATTACTACTTTTAACTTCTTCTTTCTTTTCATAATTAAATCTAACAAAAAACAAAACCCCTACTCCTAATAGAACTAATAAAATCAAAAACTTTTTCATATAATCCTCCATTTGCATTTATTCTAATATAATGATATAATACAAAATCAAATATTTAAAGGGGAAATTTTTATGAATTTAAAAGAATTAATTAACGAAATAAAAATCATTTCTAAATCTATAGAAGAGTTATATATAGAACTAATAGAAAAAGAACTAAAAAATATAGATAACGCTTCTACATTAGAAAAACTAAAAACTGCTACTAAATTAGAAGATAGTCTTTATGATAAAATGCCAAAAGACACTAAAACTTTAATAATGTTAAAAAATGATTTAATTAAAGAAACAAAAGATATAAGAATGATAGAATTATACACCAAAATGGGTAAATATGAACTAAGTGACTATAGAGTTTTAAATGAAATAGAAAGAACTTTATTAGAAGATCAAAAATATGTCATGTATCAATTCATGCCTGATGAATTAAAAGGTTTATTTGACTTAGGAACAGTAAACTTTGGCTTTTTAACAGATGCTCCTATATTTGAAGCACAAAAATTATATAATAGTTTAGAATCAGATATTATTGAGATATTATTATCAGTATTAGAAAACAAAATAAATTCACCATTTTATAAAAATATAAAAGAAGATTTAATTAAATCAAGATACGGTATATTATTTATGAATAAAAATATAGAACAAAATCATATAAAAAATAACTACCAAATAAATGATGAAGTGTATTTGGGATATAAACTAACTGCAGACTTTTACAATTTATCACAAGAAGTTATAAATCCAGCAATAGATAGCTACATTTGTGAACAAGTTGCAGATAAAATAGGTTTATTACTAGAATACACAGATAATGAATATGAAAAAAAGGATACAAAAGTAATAACAGAAGTAATATCTTCTTATCTAAGAAGTGCTTTGCAACTTGCTAGTATAAACATTGTAAATGAAACAAATGAAGAATTTCACAATATATTAGATAACCCAGAATACACACCATTTTTATCTGATAAAAATAAAAGTATAGAAGTAATAATTTCAGCATATAAAAATTATAAAATGGATAAAACAAAGATTAGAACTTTGTCATTAAAATTATAAAAGCACCAAAAAGTGCTTTTTTATAATACCTTATCAACAATACCATATTCTTGTGCTTCACCTGCATCCATAAAATAATCTCTTTCAGTATCCTTAGTAATTTTACTAAAACTTTTACCTGTGTTACTTGCTAAAATACTATTTAACTTTTTCTTTAACTTAATAATTCTTTCTGCTGCAATTTGTATCTCAGTAGCTTGCCCTTGAGCCCCTCCTAAAGGTTGATGAATCATTACTTCACTATTCTTAAGTGCTATTCTCTTACCCCTTGTTCCACTAGAAAGAAGAAAAGCCGCCATACTAGCACACATTCCTACACAAATAGTCGAAACATCTGACTCAATAAAATTCATAGTATCATAAATAGCCATTCCAGCAGTAACACTACCACCTGGACTATTAATATAGAGATAAATATCATCTTTACTTTGACTATTTAAGAAAAGCAACTCCCCTACTACCAAATTTGCTTTCTCATCATCAATCTCACCACTTAAAAAAATAATTCTATCCTTAATTAACCTACTATATAAATCATATGCAGTTTCCCTACCATTCTCTTTTTCTAAAATTGTTGGAATAATCATTTTCTTCACCTATAAATATATTTACGAAAAAATCAAAATTTTATACAAAAAACTAAAAAATAAATTAATAACGTACACTACTTAAATAAAATATGATAGAATATAAATATAGAATAAAGGGTGAAAATATGAAAGACAATATAATAATAAATATAAATGGAGAAAAAATAATATTTAGAGAAGGTGGCACAGTAGAAGAACTTCTAAAAAAATTAAGTTATGATACTTCTAATGTAATCGCAGCCTTAATAAACAATGAAATAGTAGAACTTAGTTATATACTTAAAAACGATACAGAAATAAAACTAATAAAAACTAGTGATAGAATGGGTGCTAAAATATATAGAAGTGGTCTAAAATTCTTATACATAGTTGCAGTAAAAGAACTATATGGACAAAACACTAAAGTAGAACTAAAACACTCATTAGATAAAGGTATTTATACTAGAATTGACTTTAACATAAACGATAAAGTTGTAAGTGATATACTAGCTAAAATGCAAGAATTAGTTACAAAAGACTTAAGAATAGAAAAAGTTACAACAAGTAGAAAAGATGCACTTAAATATTTTGAAAGCATAAATGAAAAAGAAAAAGTAGAAAATTATAAACAAATGACCAATGAAGTAGTAACACTTTATTCACTAAATGATACATATAACTATTTCTATAGTTTGATGCCTACAAGAACTGGTATACTAAAGTCATTCAATTTAACACTAACAAAAGACTTAGGAATAATACTACAATACCCTAATACATTTGATGGCCAAATTTCTCCTTACACACACTTAGAAAAAGTACTAAACGTATTTAACACATACGGAGAATGGGCTAATAGACTACATTGTAATTATGTAAGTGACGTAAATAACATAGTAATAAATGGAAAAATAAAAGAATTCATTCAATTAAACGAAATAAAACAAAATGAAGACATAAACGAAATAGCAAATGAAATAAAAGAAAGATTAAATGATATAAAAATGGTATTAATCGCAGGCCCTTCATCTTCAGGAAAAACAACAACATCAAAAAAACTAGCATTATATTTAAAAAGTAAAGGAATAAACCCATTCGTAATATCAACAGATGATTTCTTTAAAAACAAAACAGAAACACCAAAAAATGAAAAAGGTGAATATGAATTTGATATTTTAGAAGCACTAGATATAGATTTATTTAATGAAAAAATAACAAAATTACTTAATAATGAAGAAGTAACTCTTCCAACATATAACTTTTTAACTGGTGAAAAAGAATACAAGAATAAACCTGTATCATTAACAAATAGAGATTTACTAATTATAGAAGGAATACACACACTTAATGAAGAATTAACAAAAAGTATACCTAGAGAAAACAAGTACAAAATATATATAAGTCCATTTACTCCACTAGGACTAGATAGACATAATCATATATCAACAGTTGACTTAAGATTTATAAGAAGATTAGTAAGAGACTATAGAACAAGAGGTTATGATGCAGAAAATACCCTAAAAAATTGGCAAACAGTTAGAAAAAGCGAAGAACTATACATATTCCCTTATCAAAAAGAAGCAGACATTGTACTAAACACAGCTTTAATCTATGAACTAGGAGTACTTAAAACATATGCAATACCTATACTACAAAGCATAAATTATAAAAGCATATACTACCCAGAAGCACTAAGAATAATTACATTCTTAAAATACTTCTTAGACATACCAGAAAGTACATTGCCATCAACTGCATTATTAAGAGAATTTGTAGGTAATAGTTATTTTGAATAAAGGAGGAAGAAAAATGATAAAAGTCGCAATAAATGGTTTTGGTAGAATTGGAAGATGCGCATTAAGACAAATAAGTGAAAGAGACGATATGGAAGTAGTCGCAATAAATGATTTAACAGATTCATTAAGTCTAGCATACTTATATAAATATGATTCAGTTCATAGGACACTAAATAGTAAAGTAGATTATGAAGATGATAAAATAATAGTAAATGGTAAAGAAATAAAAGTACTAAACGAAAGTAACCCCGCAAAATTACCATGGAAAAAACTAGACATAGATGTAGTACTAGAATGCACAGGAGTATTTACTAGTAAAGAAAAATGCCAAGCTCATATAGATGCAGGAGCTAAAAAAGTAATAATAAGTGCCCCAGCAAAAGATGAAGCAAAAACAATCGTATATGGTGTAAATGAAAACAAAATAACAAAAAGAGATACAATAATAAGTGCAGCATCTTGTACAACTAACTGCCTAGCACCAGTACTAGATATAATAAATAAAAACTATACAGTAGTAAGTGGTTTTATGAGTACAGTTCACGCAATGACTAACGATCAAGAAACACTAGATATACCTCATAAAAAAGGTATAGAAAGTAGAAGAGGAAGAGCAGCAAGCTTAAACATAATACCAACATCTACTGGAGCAGCTTCAGCAATAGGTAAAGTAATACCAGAACTAAAAGGAAAACTAGATGGAATAGCATACAGAGTACCAGTAGGAGATGGTTCTCTAATAGATTTAAATGTACTAGTAGAAGAAACTACAGATGCAAGAGAAATAAATAGTTTATTTAAGAAAAATCAAAGTGATACTTTAAAAATAGTAAATGTACCTCTAGTAAGTAGTGATGTAATAGGAACAACAAACGGAGCCATAATAGATTCACTACTAACAAAAACAAAAAAAATGGAAAAAGGTACATTAATAAAAATAGTAGCTTGGTATGATAACGAATGGGGTTATACTGCCCAAATGATTAGAACCATGACTACTTTAATGAAATAACAAACTTGAATAAAACCATAACTTATGATATATTATAATTACTGAAGGAAACTTCATAAAAAAAGAACATCTAACTTCTCAATCGTTGGATGCTACTAAATTTTGAATTAGCCTAACTATAGTTGTAAGTTAGGCATTCTTCTTTTATATTATTTTGAAAATCAAGGTGAATAAAAGAAAAATTATAATGAACAGTAATATAATTAAAATGTCTTTTTTGTTCATTATAACCACCTCGCTTTCTAAGAGAAACCCCCTGGAAAGTTCGGCAGCATCCTAACTGTTAGATGTTCTATAAACATTATACCAAACACTTATTTTATAATCAATAAAAATATAACTGAAAAAGTTATATTTTTTGTTAGTATAAATGATAAAATATGGTTGACAATAATAATAGAAGTGATAAAATGTAAGTGTAAATAATAAAGGAGAAATAAAACTATGAATGAAATAATCTCTTTTGAGAAAAACCTATTTTTGGTCAGACTCGGGGGGGGTTAAAAACTAACTCTCATAGTTTTTTAATGCACAAAAACACATAGAGTTTTTTCTATGTGTTTTTGTCATTTAAGAAAGGATAATAATTATGAAAAGAATAATAAGAAGTAAAAAGATAATGTTTTTTAGTATATTAGTATTATTAAGTATGACACTTAGTTTAACATACTCTGCATTTATAATAAATACAAAAGATTTTAAAGCAAGTGAAATGTTGGTGAGTGAACTTATATATGGAATAAAGATAACAGGAACAGGTGGAAGTGAAACAATAACAAATAATACAGTATCATTAAGTGGTAATAGTACATCAACAGTAAAAATAGAAATAACATCATTAAATGAAATAGATAGTAAATATAATTTAATATATAGAATAACAAAAGGAAGTGGAAGTGTATCATACTCAAGTACAACAGGATGGTTGCCAACAGGAAGAATAAGTAAAGAGAATAAAGAGATATATAAAAAGATAGTAACAGTAGTAATAGAATCAACAGAGAATATAGAAGTAGAATTTACAGTAAGAGGAGGATACACATATAATGATAAAGTAGCAGTATTAGATGGATACAATGAAATAACAGAAGAAAAAGAACAAGAAAAGAATTATACAGATGAGAAGAATTTAAAAGATATAGTAAAAGAAGAAAATAATTGTGAAAAAGATAATTGTTTAAATGGAGGAGTAACAAAGAATAACTACTTACAATATCCAACAAATGCAAATGTTAATAATAACCTATGGAGAATAATAGGAACAAGTGACAATGGAATAAAAGTAATAAGTGATAGTGTAAGAGCAACTTCAAATAAAGCAGGAATAAAAAATAACTTAACAACCATATATAATACATTAGAAAAACAAAATGAATATATTATTCAAAATGGAAAGTTTAATTGTAGTGAAAGTGGATGTGTAGAAACAACATTATTTCCAAATAACATAGGATTAATAAGTACATATGA
>CANPXI010000061.1 GCA_947585885.1 uncultured Bacilli bacterium | reverse complement strand
TATTAGTTGGGTTTAGTCAATCTCCTCTTATTGGAATTTTAACTCTTGTATTTATAGTTATAGTTCAAACTTTAGAAGGAAATATTTTGCATCCTATAGTTATTGGAAAGAAAATGGACTTACATCCAGTTACAATAGTATTATCTTTATTGATATTCGAGCATTTCTTTGGTATAATTGGAATGATTGTTGCAACTCCAATTGTAGCGATTATTAAGATTGTTTATACATTCTTAGATGAGAAATTTGATTTCTTTGATTATAGTAAAGAAAAAAGCGTTAAGAAAGAAATTAGTAAGGTAAAGAGTCTTAAGTAGAGAGTTCTTGGTTGGTGAAAAAGAATTAAGTATTTACTCTGAAGCTATTCTTTTAGTGGATTTAATAAATCCCGGGTGATACTCGTTAAAAAAATTAAGATAAATAAAGGATGGTACCGTGAGAGATTTCACTCCTTAGGTAACATCTTTTTTGTGTTTTTTAGGAGGAATTATGGAAATTAGAAAAGATAGTGCTAAAATTTTTGTTATAAGTGGTAAAGCAAGAGTTGGGAAAGACACAAGCGCTAATTATATGAAAGAATATTATGAGAGTTTGGGTAAAAAAGTAATTATTTTACAGTTTTCTTATTATATTAAAGAGTATGCTAAAGTTCTTAGTGGTTGGGATGGTAGTGAAGAGGATAAACCAAGGAAGTTATTACAAGAACTTGGTACTGATATTATAAGAAATAAGATAGATAAAGATTTTTTTACTAAGAGAACTATAGAAGATATTAAAGTTTTTAGTTATTTTTATGATGTTATTATTATAAGTGATGCTAGATTTGTAAGTGAAATTACTATGGTTAAAGATTCTTTTCTAGATGTAATTTCTATTAATATTTTAAGAGATGCAATTAATGAGTTAACATTAGAAGAAAAAGGTCATATAACTGAGAACGGACTAGACGGGTATGATGATTATGACTATGTAATAGATAATAATGGTTCTTTAGATGATTTAAGAAATAAAGTTATAGAAATAGTAGGAGGGTTAAAATGAATTTAAAAGATTTATATATTAATTATTTTGTAAGTAAAGGACATAAACAAATTCCTAGTGCGCCAGTTGTACCGGAAAATGACCCATCAGTTTTATTTAATACTGCTGGTATGCAACCTTTAATTCCTTATTTAAAAGGTGAAATTAAGCATCCTTATGGGAGGAGATTAGTTGATTATCAAAAGTGTATACGTACTAATGACTTAGATTCTATAGGAGACGCGACACATCACACATTTTTTGAGATGCTTGGTAACTGGAGTTTAGGAGACTATTTTAAGGAAGAGAGCATTGGTTATAGCTATGAATTTTTAACTAATGTTTTAAAAATTGACCCAAATAGACTTGCTGTTACAGTTTTTAGAGGAAATGATTATGTTCCAAGAGATACAGTTTCAGCTAATGCTTGGATGAGTCACGGGATAAAGGAAGAAAGAATTGCTTATATGGGTGAAGAAGATAACTGGTGGCCTAATATGGAAGCATATGGTCCTTGTGGAAGTGATACTGAGATTTTCTATTTTAGAAGTGAAGATGAAGTACCAAAAGTATTTGATCCAAGTGATGAGAGATGGGTAGAAATTTGGAATAATGTATTTATGGAATATAATCATAATACAGATGGAACTTTTACACTTTTACCTAGTAAGAATGTTGATACAGGTATGGGGCTTGAAAGAGTTGTCGCTATTTTAGAAGGAAAAAATGATAATTATGAATCAAGTGTATGGGAAAATGTTATTAAAGAAATAGAAAGTGTTTCAGGAAAAAGTTACTATGGTAACGAAGAAAGTATGAGAATTATTGCTGACCATATTAGAACTAGTGTGTTTATTATTACAGACCCAGCTAATATTAGACCAAGTAATACTGACCAAGGTTATATTTTAAGGAGACTTATTAGAAGAGCAATAAGACACGCAAAAAAGTTAGATATTGATATAAGTGGTGAATGGATAAATAAGATTTGTAATGTTATAATGGACGAGTATCAAGGTTATTATAGTGAGATTAGAGAGAATAGAAACGTAGTAATAGATGTTATTCAAAATGAAACTATTAAATTTAATAAGACATTAGAAAAAGGTTTAAGAGAATTTGAAAAGATTATAAATAAAATAAATGATAAGTTAATTGATAAAGATCAAGCATTTAAGTTATATGATACTTATGGTTTTCCAATTGAACTTACTACTGAACTTGCTAAAGAAAAAGGTTTAAGAGTAGATATAGATGGGTTTAATGAAAGGTTTAAGGCTCATCAACTTTTAAGTAGAACTGCAAGTGCTGGAAAGTTTAAAGGTGGACTTCAAAGTGACGGGGTTGTTGAAACAAAATATCATACTGCTACACATTTACTTAATGCTGCTTTAAAGAGAGTAGTAAATAAAGATGTTCATCAAAAGGGTAGTAATATCACTAGTGAAAGAATGAGATTTGATTTTTCTTGTGACCATAAGTTAAGTGAAGAAGAAAAACAAAAAGTAGAAGATTTAGTTAATGAGTGGATAAAGGAAGACATCCCTGTTAATAAAGAGATTATGAAAAAGGAAGATGCAATTAAGAGTGGGGCTGAATGTATGTTTTTAGATAAATACCCTGATACTGTTAGTGTTTATAGTATAGGGGATGTTAGCCGTGAGTTATGTGGAGGACCACACGTTAGTAGTACTAAAGAGTTAGGTAAATTTAAGATTATTAAAGAAGAAGCTTCTAGTCAAGGTGTTAGAAGAATAAAGGCTGTGCTTAGTGATGAATAGTATTTTTAATTTAACATTAGAGGAACTTATAAGTGTTTTAGAAAGTAATGGTTTTAAAAAATATAATGCTACTCAAGTATTTGAAGGTATTTATAAAAAACGTGTAAGTGATTTTGATGATATTAGTAATATAAGTAAAGAATTAAAGAGTTTTTTAAGTAGTAATTATAGTTTAGATTATTTAAGTGTTATAGATGCGTTAAAAAATGAAAACACTAATAAATATTTACTTAATATAGGGACTGAGTCAATTGAATGTGTTTTAATGAAGCACGATTATGCCACAAGTTTATGTATTAGTACACAAGTAGGATGCAATATGAGTTGTGCTTTTTGTGAAAGTGGTAGACTTAAAAAGGTAAGAGACTTAAGTGTTAGTGAAATTGTTTTACAAGTTTTAACTATAGAAAAATTAGAGAATATACGTATTCAAAATATTGTTATTATGGGTATTGGTGAACCATTTGATAATTATGATAATTTAGTTAAGGCTTTAGATATTTTAACTTGTCCTAAGGGAATAGAGATAGGAAGTAGACATATTACAGTTTCTACTTGTGGAATTGTGCCTAAGATATATGAATTTGCAGATTTAAAAACTCAAGTTAATTTAGCTATTAGTTTACATGCACCAAATGATATGTTGAGAAGTAAACTTATGCCAATTAATAAAGCTTATAAAATAAGTGAAGTTATGGAAGCATTAGACTATTATATTGAGAAAACTAATAGAAGAGTTACTATTGAATATATTATGTTAGATGGAGTTAATGATACAAAAGAATGTGCTTATGAATTAATTAGTCTTTTAAAAGGAAAGCTAATGTACGTCAATTTAATACCATATAATAGTACTAGTCATAGTGAATTTAAGAGATGTTCTAAAGAAAAGATTAATAATTTTTATCAAATACTTAGTAGTAATGGAATAGGGGTTGGAGTTAGAAGAGAAATGGGTAAAAATATTAAAGGTGCTTGTGGACAACTTAGAGCAAGTCATAAAGAAAATCATGAAAATTAATTGAATAAAAATAAAATTTATGGTATATTATAGTTACTGAAGGAAACTTCAAAAAAACTGAGTTATACCTAGGTGCTTGTAGGTATCTCTCAGCCTGTTTAGCTTAAGAGTACCTTGTCTATATGATAAGGTACTCTTAGTTTTTTATTAACCCCCATTTCCGCTTCAGAGACTAGTCTTTGAAGAGTACTACTAAGAGTACTAAAATAATAGCAAATATCACAAGATATTCCACTTTTATTTCCTTTCATAGGCCGTCACCTCCTCCCTTTTACAGGCTGAGGACTTTGATACCTTACTTCTAGATATAACTCAGTATGTTAATTATACCAAACAATTATTTTATAATCAATAATTTATTTAATAATTTTTATTAAAATATTTTTTTCTTTTACGTATAATTTACTAGAGTTCTTTTAAATTTTTTTATTTTATGATATACTTAATTTTAGTAAATAAAAAATAGTGAAAGAAATGAGGTGCTTTTATGCTTTCACATTATCAAACAGATCCTGGAAAGGTTAGAAGTCATAATGAAGATAGTGTTACTATTGTACAAAATTTAAATAATGATTATCTTTTGATGGTTGCTGATGGTATGGGAGGTCACAGGGCTGGAGAAGTTGCTAGTTCTATGGCTGTTACAGAAATTGGTAAGAGATTTCAAAGTATGAGTAGTTTAGGTAGTAAAGTAGATGCAATTACTTGGATAAAAGAAATGGTTGAAGAAGTTAATACTGATATTATTAAGTATGCTAATAGTCATGCAGATTCAACTGGACTTGGAACTACTTTAGTATGCGCTATTTTGACTAATGAATATTTGATTTTTGCTAATGTTGGTGACTCAAGTGGGTTTGTTTATAAAAATGGTAAGTTATATAAAGTTACTAAGGATCATACTTTAGTTAATGTACTAGTAGAAACTGGAGAATTAAGGCCTGAAGAAGCAATTAGTCATCCACAAAAGAATGTGTTAATGAGAGCACTTGGTGCTGCTGAAAAAGTAGAAGTAGATATATTTGTAGTAGAAGATGATGTTGACGGAATATTCTTATGTAGTGATGGACTTACTAATATGGTTACTAAAGAACAAATAGAAAAAGTTTTAAATGATCAAGACTTAGATATAGAAGAAAAGATAGATAAATTAATTGTTAAAGCAAATTTACGTGGAGGTAATGATAATATATCAATCGCGTATTTATGTGAAGAAGGTGGAAGAAGTGATAATTAAGGGTACTAAGATTAATGATAGATATTCTATTATAAAGACCTTAGGTGAAGGTGGAATGGCTAATGTATATTTAGCTTATGATACTATTTTAGATAGAAATGTTGCTGTTAAAGTTTTAAGAGGAGACCTAGCAAATGATGAAAAGTTTGTTAGACGTTTTCAAAGAGAAGCACTTAGTGCATCTAGTTTATCTCATCCTAATATTGTTGAAATGTATGATGTTGGAGAAGATGACGGGCAATATTATATAGTTATGGAGTATGTTGAGGGTAAGACTTTAAAGCAACTTTTAAAGAAAAGAGGAAGTTTAACTATAACAGAAGTTATAGATATTATGAGTCAACTTACTGATGGAATGGCTCATGCGCATGACTCTTATATTATACATAGAGATATTAAACCACAAAATATAATGATACTAGAAAATGGACTTATTAAGATAACAGACTTTGGTATTGCGATGGCTTTAAATAGTACACAACTTACTCAAACTAATAGTGTTATGGGTAGTGTTCATTATTTACCTCCAGAGCAAGCTAATGGAAAAGGAAGTACTATCAGAAGTGATATATATTCAATGGGTATTTTAATGTATGAACTTCTTACTGGTGGAGTTCCATATAAAGGAGATAATGCAGTAGAAATAGCATTAAAGCATTTAAAAGAACCATTACCTTCTGTTAGAAAAATTCTTCCAGAATTACCTCAATCAGTTGAGAACATAATATTAAAAGCGACAGCTAAAAATCCTATGAACAGGTATAAGGATGCAAGAGAGATGCATAAAGATATTATTACAGCACTTGATGAGAATAGGGCTAACGAGAAAAGATATGTGTATCCTTATTCAGAAACTGACGTGGAAAGTACTAAAGTTTTAGATAACGTGGTAAAAGAAGCTAAAGCAAAAGATGAGGAAAAGAAAGAAGAAATGAAAAAGGAAGAAATAGAAGAAAGTAAAAAACAAAATAAGATTTTAATCATTTTAGCAAGTATTTTTGCTGGTTTAGTTGTG
>CANPXI010000060.1 GCA_947585885.1 uncultured Bacilli bacterium | reverse complement strand
AAACATTTAGAAACTTTATTTGATAATATTAATAAAGGAGAAACACCATTTACTTTAGAAAATGTTAGTTTAATAAAAAGAATTGCTTGGAAAATGATTATAATTATAATATTGAGTAATATTGGTGGTGGGATATTCCAATTATTACTTAGTACAGAGTTAAATATTGAATTTGAAACTTATGATTTGGTAGAAATATTATTCTTATTTAGTTTGTCATATATATTTGAATATGGTAGACTTTTAGGGCTTGAAACTAAAGGTCAAATGTATAGTAATAATAATGAATAAAAAGATAAAATTTACTTGATTAGAATAAAATATTATTGTAGTATATAGATACAGGAGCAGAAATGCTTAGACAGTATTATACCTCTATGGTATTATACTACGACAGGTGCCGATAGGCATAGACAAGACCAATCATATGATTGGTCTTTTTGTTTTATTAAATTCTTTTATTTTTTTATTATAAATCTTATTAATTTAGTTAAATAGTAACCTATTAATATTCCTAATATGTTTGTAATAATATCATCTATATCAAAGCTTCTTCCTATTAAAGGTTGTATTATTTCAATGGTAATGGGCAAAAATACACTTATTAGTATTACTTTTATGTTACTTAGTTTCTTATTTAGTAAGTTTATAAATATTCCTAGAGGTATAAACATTAAAGTGTTTCCTAGTAACATTGTCATTGCCCAGGGGCCTAGTAAAAACTCTTCTTTTAAAGTTAAATATATAGTTGATTTTAGGTTATAATCAAATGTTAGGAATGGACCTAGGTTTCCAGCAAAAGACTTATTTTTTATGTAATAAAATATGTTATACCAAAGGTTAGATGGAACTAGTATTAAGTTTATTAAGCCTGTTATGTAACATACAAATAAAAAGTATATTATTTCTTTTTTATAGTTTATTTTTTTGTTTTTTATTTTTATGTATCTTATTATTAAATAGATAATACCTACTATTATAGTTATTGGTAATACTTCTAAAAATTCACTTAATACTGAGTCTGTATTTATTATAAAATCTATCATTTACCCTCCTATTTTATTCTTTCTTTTATTATATCATCTGGTTCTAATTCACCAATTAGAAGTGAAGAGTTTGGATTATGTTTTTTATTGTTTTCATATACTTTGTCTTCGTCATAATTAGCATAACAATATTTACAAAGGTGTTTACAAGTGTTGTACATTCCTATGTCTACCATTTCTACACATCCACAGTTTCTTGCTTTCCAATTTTTATATTTTTTACCTGTTAGTGTGTAAGCTAGTTCATGACTTAAGCATTCTCCTTTTATAAAACCATACTGACATAAGTTATTTTCTTCAAAGCAAGTTTGTACAGTCATATTATATTTTGAAGCAATACTACTAAAACTTTTACCTATTTCTTCATAGTCTATATCTTTTAGTTCTATAAAGTTTATTTCATTTTTGTTTTTTCTTACATTTTTATAGTCATCTAAAAAAGATACTATTATATGTTTTATATATCCATTTAATAATGAGCACATTTTTTCAAATGCTTTTTTATGATATTCTATATTATATTTTTTACTTATAAATATTGGATCATATCTTACATAAACATTATCAGTACCAATTATATTAGAAATTTCTTTTATACCTTTTATTATTTCTTTTTTATCAGGTACGTTAGGTTCAATATCTTTATTATATGGAGTTAGTGTTATGTGAAAAAGTATAGGCTTTTTTATTTCTTTTAAGTACTTTATTATGGGTAGTGGGTTTTTAGTGCAAAATAGTATTAAGTCAACATTATCAAATTTTATTCTACTTACTAGTTTAGGGTTAAATGGGTTTCTTACGTCAATATAGCCTTCTTTGTATCTATTTAAAAACCATTTTGTATAGAAAGCTACTATATCTGTTCTTCCACTTACAAATAATATCATTTTTTATTCCTTTATTTTATACTTTTAGTCCATTTTTTTATTTCGTTAGAAGACGCATTACTACTAAATCTTTTACCTTGTACCCAAGTTCCTGTGTTTGTTAATTTTTCTAATAAGTTACCACTTTCACCTATACCAGAACTAGCTGATGTACAAAATGGTATTACAGTTTTGTTTGTAAAGTCATTTTCTTTTACGAAGTTGTTTATTGGCCAAGCGGCTATTCCCCACCAGATTGGGTAACCAATTAGTACTATATCATAGTCTTCCCAGTTATCAACTTTTGTGCTTACTAGTTCTATATTTCTTAAGCTTTCATCGTTATGTTCTTTATATACTCTTGAGGAAACATTTGTGTAGCTTAAATCGTCTTCAGTATAAGGGTTTACTGGAATAACTTCAAATATATCAGCATTTAAGTTAGATGCTATTTCTTTTGCTACTTTTTCTGTATGGTTTTGTGCTGAAAAATATACTACTAATACTTTTGTATCACCATCTATGTTTTGCTTTGGTGTTTTTGGTTTGTTAAAATATTTTATTAGAAAAAATATACCTATTACAAATATTATAATTAATACTACTATTAAAAAAGTTTTTTTCTTCATATAATCACCTAGTTATTATATAAACTAAAAGTTATACTAAGTCAACCTTTTTAGAAAAAAATAGTGATTTTTAATCACCACTTTTGATTTTATTTATGTATTCACAAATTATTTCAGCTGTTTTTTCTTTACCAATACTTGAGTCTATACATAAGTCATAGTTTTCTACTTTACCCCATTTTTGACCAGATATCATTTCATAATAACTACTTCTATTTTTATCTGATTTTTCTATGTTTTTAATTGCTTGTTTTTTATTGTCTTTATACATTTCCATTATATTTTTAATTCTATAGTCCATATCAGCATATATAAATATTTTTATTACATTTTTATTGTTTCTTAAAACATAGTCTGCTGCACGACCTACTAGTACACAAGAACCTTTTTCACTTATCATTTTTATTGCTTTTTCTTGTGCCTCAATAGCATATTTTACAGGTGAACTAGATAGATATAAATCGTGAAGTACATCTTGTTCTCTATTTATGTTAGAGATAAATTCTTTATCAAGTCCACTTTCTTTAGCGGCTACACCTATCATTTCTTTATAGTAATAAGGGATATTTAGTTTTTTAGCTATTATTTCACCTATAGCTTTACCTTGACTTCCGTGAGTTCTTGATATTGTTATTATTATTCCTTCTTTAGAATTTTGTATTAAGTTTACATTTTCTTTTACTTCACTTTCATTAATATTTAATTTTCTAAAGAATTTGATTAGTAAGATTATTGTAACTATTAGTCCTATTAAGTCAGCTATAGGAGACGCATAAAGTACACCTTTTATTCCTAAGTATTTTGGAAGTATTATTACAAGTGGAACAAATATTATTAAGTCTCTTATTAGAGAAGATAATGTTGCTTTTAATGGTTCACCTACTGCTTGAAAGAATATTGAAGACATTTTTATTATGCAAGTAAACATTACTAAACTTAAGAATATTCTAAATGTTAGTTTAGCAAATTCCATATATAATTCGTTTTCTGTTCCAAATATACTTATTATTAGTTCTGGGAATAACATAAATATTACTGTAGATATTATTCCGACTATTAAGGATACTTTTAATACTTTTTTAAATGTTTCTTTTACTCTTTTTATGTTTTTTGCACCTATGTTATATCCTAGTATTGGTTGTGCACCTACAGTTATACCTACAATTATGTTTATAACTATTGAGAATACTTTCATTACTATTCCTATTACTGCGATAGGTATGTCACTTCCATATTTACTAATACTTCCGTATTTTGCAAGCATTAGGTTACATACAAGTGATATAACTACTACACTTAGTTGTGTAATGAATGTTGATACTCCAAGTTTTATTACATTTTTTAATATATTAATGTTTAGTTTAAAACTACTTAGTGATAGTTTAAATGTTTTTGTTTTCCATATATAGTAGTAAGCTGTAAAAAGGAATGAAACTATTTGACCAATTATAGTTGCATATGCAGCTCCTTTTATACCCCAATCAAATGCAAATATGAATATAGGGTCAAGTATTATGTTTATAATTGCGCCTACTGCAGTTGTTAACATTGAAAACTTAGGTGAACCGTCAGCTCTTATACAAGAGTTCATACTGTTAGCTATCATAAAGATTGGTATACAAGAAAGTATTATTTCATAGTAGTCTCTTGCTAAACCTATACTTTTACTACTAGCGCCGAATAAGTATAGTAAGTTATCTTTAAATATAAAACCAAGTATTAAAAATATTATACTTATTATAAATGTTACTAAGATACTGTTACCTATTGATATATGTGCATTTTTAGTGTCTTTTCTTCCTTGACATAATGATAAGTATGCTGCAGAACCATCACCAAAACACCAAGCAAATGCCATTGATATTATTGTTATTGGAAATACTATTCCAGTTGCTGCATTACCTAAGTAACCAAGTGAACTGTTTCCAATAAATATTTGGTCTACTATGTTATATAGTGAACTTATTAATAAAGATATAATACAAGGTATTGAAAATTTAAGTAATAATTTAGATATTTTTTCTTCACCTAGATATTTGTTATTTTCTTCTTTCATTTTTTCTTTCCTCCTTAATTCTTTTATGTTATTTTTCTAATCTTGTGCCAAAAAAATACGTAAAAACTGGTCTTGTTTTTACGCATATTGCTGGATCAGACTTGAACATTATATAATTTTTAAAAATTTTTTTCAAGTCTAAAATTTTATTTTATTCAAAGAATTTGTTAATAGGAACTTTAAGTACTTCACTTATTTTATATAAGTTATATAAACTTATACCTTGGCTCATTTTTTCACTTTCTAAACCGCCAATTAGTGATACACTTACACCTATCTTTTTAGCTAAGTCACTTTGAGTCATATCACTTACATTAGCACTATATAGTAATCTATATCTTTTTATGTTTTTTCCTACTTTTTTATTAAATGTGCTTTCATTTATCATTAATGCATATTTTTCTTCATATAACTTCAATATACTATAACTCCTTCCTATTTAATCCTTATATGATATATCTTTAACTTTCTTCATTTATTTAAATATTTTCTAAGAAAAGGAATTTTAAATTTTATACTTTCAGTTTTATTATATAAAAAGTATCATTTTCTCCTTCTCAATTTTACTTTAAAAATACTTGAATCATTTTTTGGAAATTATTAAATGTTGAACTTTAACTTTTTGTCCCAATGCAATTGCAAGTTATTTCTTCCCGAGATACACCATAAACACTTAATGTCCTAGCAGATGCATTATATTTATAGTTAGTTGTATTATCACAGTATACAGAATATTCATCTTTTATATAATAACCAGTGGCAGGAGTAAGATTATGAAATATAGCTGTTCCTCCTTTTTTAACTCTAACTATCGATTCATTCGCACCACAATGTTTTCCAGAGAAATAAACTTGGTAATATTGCACAAAAGCAGCACTTAAGGAGCATTTAGTTACCGTTGTTACGTTTCTTATCGTTACGGTTGATCCTGATAGACTACCTGTTGCTCCTCCATCACAACTTACTGATTGTCCATCAAAAGAATAATCACCACTTGTACTTACATTTGAGAATGTGACACTTCCTCCTATACTTCCTACATATTTGTATCCTCCTCCAGTACCATTGGTTACTGTTAATGTTACTTTTGGCATCATTACTACTGTGCATGTATTATCTTGGCTTACTCCTGTTATTGTTACTGTTGTTCCTGATATACTTCCACTTGCTCCATTATTACATGTTACTGTTGCATTTGTTGCTGTATAGTCATCATTTGGATTTATTCCCATAAATTGTACTGTTGCATTTGTAGAAGTATCTGCTGTTTTTGTTGTTCCTCCTGTTCCATTTGTTACTGTTAATGTTACTTTTGGTAATGATTCAGAAACTGTTAATGTACATGTATTATCTTGATTTATATTTGTTATTGTTATTGTGTTACTTGTACTGTCATATGAAGAACTTGCTTCATGATCACATGTTACTCCTGTATATTGATATCCAGATTTTATTGTAACTCCAAATGTTGTTTGTCCTACTCTTCCTACCATTTTACTTGTTGGATTTGTTATTGTTGCTCCATCACTTGGACTTGCTATCATTTCTACTGTATATCCTTCTTTAAAGTCTACTGTACATGTTGTTGGTCCTGTCTTTCCATTTGT
>CANPXI010000059.1 GCA_947585885.1 uncultured Bacilli bacterium | reverse complement strand
TTATCATCTTCATAATATAAATTTGCATCTGAAAATGCTGTACTAAAGTCAGTTCTCTTTTTTGCATTTGGATATTTTTCTTCAAAGAATGATAGTACTCTTCCTTTACCTGCGCCTTCTCCTATTTTTAAGTTACCTGTTAATGTTTTACCCATGTCATCACTTTGGTCTGCATCACTTGCTACATATTTGAATTCTATTGTGTAGTGTTGAGTTTTTGTATCTTCTATTTTTATGTTTTCTGCTAGTTTTGCTGTTTTTGATTCTGATGATTTTGGCATTGGTGCAAAGTCTTGCATACTATAACCATTTTCTGAAGTTATTTTATATTGTAAACTATCTGTTTCAAATGTATTTGTGTAGTTTTCTATTAATATATCAAAGTAATAAATTCCACCACTTTTATTTTCTACTGTAAACTCTTTTTTTGTAGTCCAATCTGGTTTTACTTCTGATTCTGTTATTGCTGTTTCATCTGTAAATATTATTTTAAGTTCATCTGTTTCTACTACTATGTTTTTTCCTTCTCCTACTATTTGTGCTGTCCAATATGCTGCACTAAAGCCTATTGTTACTAATAACATAGCTACTATTCCTATTATTATATATTTCTTTTTTAAATCCATTTTTATCACCTATTATCTAGATTTATTATACTTTTTATAATTGTTATTGTCAATTATATTATGTTATTAGTGTTAACAAAAAAAGACTTTTTATTAGTCTTTATTATAGTTTTTACATAAGTTATCTAGATCATTTATTAGGTTATTTAATTCTTCTTCTGTTTTTACTCTTGCTCCACTACTGTATTTATGACCTCCACCATGATAATGACTGGCTATTTCATTTATTATTGGGCCTCTACTACGTATGTTTATTTTAAATAAATCATTTTTTATATCTTTTGTTACAAATAACCACACCACAAATTCTTCTATGTTATTAAAGTCATTTATCATGTTAGATGCACTTGATGCGTCTGCATTAAAAGAAGATACTATATCATTCTCAAGTATTATGTAAGCTAATTTGTTTTTAGTTACTTTTAAATTTGATGCAATGTAACCCATTAGTCTTACTTCACTCATAGGTCTCATATATATTCTACTATATAATTCTTGCATATTTATTTTGTATTTTTTTATTAAATCTGCTACTTTTACTAGTACTTTATCATCACAAGGAGAAAACATGAATCTATTAGAGTCACTTATTATTCCTATTAATAAGTTAGAAGATATTTCTTTGTTTAGTTTTAGTTTAGTGTTATTTATTAAATCTAATATTATCTCACAAGTACTAGAAGATTTTTCATCAATGTATTCTATTCCTTTAAAGCTTTCTACAAATGGATGATGATCTATTTTTATTACGTGTTTAAATTTTTGTAGTTCTAGTCCATCAATTCTAGATATGTTTGGTACATCTAGAGTTATTACTAAAGAGTTCTCATAATCGAAATTATTTATTTTATCAAGTTTACCAATATATTTAAATTTAGATACTCCAGTACCTAAAGCATATACTTTTTTTGTGTTAAAAGTATAGAGTATTGAGTCTTTTAAGGCTATTTCACTTGCTACTGCATCAGGGTCTGGGCCGATATGTCTTACTATGTATATTGTATTATATTTTTTTATTTCGTTATAAATTCTCTTTAATGCTTCTTTTTTCATTTTATCTCACTTTCTATATTAGGTTATAAGTGTCTCTTGATATCATTAATTCTTCATCTGTTGGTATTATGTATGCAGCAATTTTACTACTTGGTAATGTGATTAATTTTTCTTCTCCTCTTACATTATTTGCTTTTTCATCTATTTTAACTCCTAGAACTTCAAGGGAGTCTAGTATTTCACGTCTAGTTGATATTGAGTTTTCACCAAGACCTGCAGTAAATACTATTGCATCACATCCACCTAGTTCAACATAGTATTTTGCAATGTAGTCTACTACTCTTTTTACATACATTTTTTGGGCTAGTATGCATTTATCGTTACCTTTTGCAATTCCATCTTCTATGTCTCTTGAGTCACTACTTAACTCACTTATTCCAAGGTAACCACTTTCTTTATTCATTACGTTTTCTATTTCTTCTGCTGTCATATTATAGTTTTTAATCATATATGTTACTATTGTAGCATCAATGTCTCCACATCTTGTTCCCATGATTAGACCAGCATTAGGTGTTAAGCCCATACTTGTGTTTATACATTTACCATCTTTAATAGCACTTATGGATGCACCATTACCTATGTGACAAGTTATTAGTTTTGTATTAGTTCTTCCTAGTATTTCATTCATTCTTGCACTTACGTATTTATGACTAGTTCCATGAGCTCCATATCTTCTTATTTTATATTTACTAGCCCATTCATAAGGAAGAGCATATAAATAGTTTTCTATTGGCATTGTTTGATGGAAAGCTGTATCAAATACTGCTACATTTACTGCACCTGGTATTACTGTTTCACTTGCTTCTATTCCTATTAATGCAGCTGGGTTATGAAGTGGTGCAAGACAAGAGAATTCTTTTATTTTTTCTTTTACTTCTTTATCTATTACTACACTTTTATCAAAGTAGTCTCCACCTTGTACTACTCTGTGACCTACTCCTTTTATTTCACTTAAGTCTTCTACTACTTTATATTCTTTTAATTCATCTATAAGGATAGAGAATGCTTCTTTATGATTTTTTAAATCTTTTTCTTTTTGTATTTTTTCTCCATTAAATTTTATAGTATAGAAACTATTATCCATACCAATTCTTTCAAACACACCAGAGATTAGTTTTTTTTCTTCTGGCATTTCATACATTTGGAATTTCAAACTTGAACTTCCTGCATTTACACTTAATATTTTCATTTTTATCACTCCACATAGAATTATATCAAAAAAAAGGTAACATATCTAGGAAAATATGTTACTTATGTTTAACTTACTTCTACTTGACATTTATATGTTTTTAGTGTAAATTATATAGCACAAAGAGAAAATTAATAATGTTTACTTATTAAAGTGATTATGTTATAATTTTCTTGTAGAGTAAATATAATAATATTGTAGAATATTATTATATCTACATTTTGGTCTTAGTAAACTATTTATAGTCTAAAGGATCAAACCCGTGTAGGCGCCAAGCGCCGCTTAAAAAAGTAGTCTTTATGGCTACTTTTTTAATTGTTTAAATTCTTTTTTTATTTAATTCTTTAGCAATTCTTCTTAGTTCCTCATTTCCAAAAAAATATAGTTCTGATTTTTTATATTTAATATTATTTTTATGTTTATAAATAGCTTTATCAATATATGTTAACATATCAGAAACTTGAAATAATCTTTTTTCTTTATGATTAAAAATTATCTTATGTTCATAGCTATCAAATCTTATAAATAATGAATCTAAAATATAGCCTAAAGTTTCTTGTCCATTATCATAGTAAAGAACTATTTTATCAAATTTATTAAAATAATCTTCGTGTGTTTTAATCATTTGATCTATCTCATTTTTAATTTTTTTCCTTAAAATCTCGCTATAATCAGTATATTTTTTATCTACAATTATTGTATAAAATTGAACTGGTATTTTTTTAGAAAATTGATATATAGCATTAAAAATACTTTTTCTCATTTTTATATCAAATTTAGAGTAATCTCCCCTGTGCATTATTAAATCAGCCATATGAATCATACCTGTATATCCAATTTTTATAAGTCGTTTGTTTAAATTTTCTATTTCGTGACTAATATCATTACCTTGTTCGTGAAATGTAAATGATATTCCATAAACTTCTGATGCTCCTTTTGAAAAGCCAAATTCACCTGTTTCATCCACAAATATGTTTAATCGTTGCACATTATTCGCCCCCTTAGAAATTATTTTATTTAATATTGATATGCAAATCAAGTATTTTTATAAAATAACTAATAAAAAGATAATGTTACTTGACTTTAATAAGTTTTTAGTGTAAATTGATATCACAAGCAAGATATATTGCTTTTGGTCTTAGTAAACTATTTATAGTCTAAAGGATCAAACCCGTGTTGGCGCCAAGCGCCGCTTAAAAAAGTAGCTTTTATGGCTACTTTTTTAATGCTTATTATCTTACATCTACTTCGTGTAATATTATTTCTCCTGTTTTAGCATCTATGACAAATTCGTGTTCTTTTCTGTTAATGTATGCTTCTACTTCATACTCAAATAAGCCATCTTCTACATTAAACTCTATTTTCCAACGAGATACTTCATTTGATTCTAGGTTTTGGTCTTTTAGTATTATATCTTTTACTTCACTTTTACTAATAAAAGCTAATTTATAAAATATAAAACAAGAAAGTAATAATATTACAAGTATTGTTCCAATTATTATTAATGTTTTTTTCATTTAACACCTCTTAGATATATTATATATTTTTATTTGTTTAATATCAATTATTTACTTTATGATGCATATTTGGAGATGATTCAGTTAAAGGTTTAAAGTTATATCCTTTTGATAAACCATATTTAATTATGTCTTCTACAGCATTTACACTAAAACTTTTTATGTCGTGTTGTAAGACAATATATGAACCGTTACCACTTAAACTGTTTGTTACATTTTTAAATACTGCTTCTTTAGTTGTAGCACCTCCTGCATCTCCACTTGATACGTTCCAGTCAAAATATTTGAAACCTCTTTTTTCTACTTCTTTTGTAAGAGTAGTCATTATTTTTGTTCCATTATCATAACTTTTACTTACTGTGTTAGAGCTTCCTCCAGGAAATCTTATTAAGTTACTAGTATATCCTGTTATTCTTTTTACTTTATCTTGTATTTTATATAAATCATTAAAATAAGTATTAACACTTTGATATATGTTATAGTTATGAGAGTCAGTATGTAAGCCTATTGTGTGGCCTTCATTATATTCCCTTAAGATTATGTTATCATATGGTTTTGTTATGCTTTGATTTGTTACAAAGAATGTTGCTTTTACATTATATTTTTTTAGTATATCCAAAAGTTTTTCTGTGTAAGGGCCTGGACCATCATCAAATGTTAGATATATTGTTTTGTTTGTACTAGCGTTTTCTCCATATACAAATACTTTTCTAACTGCTACACTTTCGTTATTTGAGTTATCTTTTACTTTATATGTTACGTTGTATTCACCTGGTACTTTTGTATTAACGCTTGAAGATATTTCTAATTTGTTTGTTAAATCTTTATCACAGTTATCAGTAACTGTAGCTCCATATTCAGTGTAATTTGTGTTTATTTTTAAGTATATAGTACTACTACCTTTTAGTGTTATTTTTGGTTTTTCTTTATCTATAAATGTTAAATCTTTTATTACTTCAGTTTTATTATTTGATTTATCTTTTACTGTAAATATTACTTTATCATTTTCAATTTTTTGTTCTACAAAGTTAGTTAGGTCTTTGTCGTACTCATCATATGCTGTTACTTTAAAGTTGGCATCTTTAGTACTTGGGCATACATTAAAAGTATCAGTACTAAATGTTATTTCTGGAGGGATATCATCTATTACTTTTACTTTTTGATTTAGATTCATTGTTTTATCTTTATAAGTAAAAGTGTATTTTACTTTATATTCACCTATTTTTGTTGTGTCAAGGTCAGTTTCTTTTGTTATTTTTACTTTGTTACATTTAAATTTATTTCCATAACACACATCTATTTTTTCATTTAATTCACTATTATATGTTAAAGTTACGTTTGTGTTAAATTCATTTATTTGGAACTTTTTTAGTAAGTTAGTTATAATAAACGTAGGTACTAAAGTAACTAGTAATAAAATTATAATTATTAATAAAACTATTTTTAACTTCTTTTTCATTTCCTCTACCTTAAATCTAATTATTATTATACTACCTTTTAGTTAGTTTTACTAAATTTTTTTATAAAAAAACTTGAAATTAATCAAGTTTAGTTTTGTTCAAATTGACTATTATATAATTCGTAATAGAAGCCTTTCTTTTTTAATAATTCAGAGTGTGTTCCTTGTTCAATTATGTCACCATTTTTTAGTACTAATATTAAGTCTGCATTTTTTATTGTTGAAAGTCTATGAGCGATTATGAATGAAGTTCTTCCTTTCATAAGTTTGTCCATAGCTTTTTGTATTAATTCTTCAGTTCTTGTGTCTACACTGCTTGTTGCTTCATCAAGTATTAGTATTTTAGGGTTTCTTAGTATTGCTCT